>CAMZLN010000265.1 GCA_947311465.1 uncultured Saprospiraceae bacterium | reverse complement strand
TTTGAGATTTATTGATTGTGGATATTGGGATAACTTAACTAGAAATCAAAGGCATAAAAGTAAGATGTTATTTTGTCGGTTAATTGATGAATTTGGTACAAGTAAATTGCAATCTGAAATCCTTGATTTGGTGCGGTCAAAATGGGATGCTTTGATAGTAGGAATAAATGGAAATGATACAGCAAATAAAAGGGTACGTTTTGAACGGGTTTGCGAAAAATGTCCAGCACCAAAAAGGGTACGTTTTGAACGTTTAGATAAAGATTCAAAACGTACCCTTTTAGATATTGGGGAAAATCAAAATGAAATTCAAAATTATATGCAAAAACAACCACAAAAAGAACATGTAAAAGGGGCTTGTAAAGTATGTGGAAATTCGATTGAAAATAAACGTAAAAAAGCGGTCTATTGCTCCAAGAAATGCAACAACTTTTTTAATGGAAAAAGGCGAACGGAAAGAAACCGAAAAAGGGTTAAAGTGGAAATTGAAAATCTTGGAAAGTTAGTTTCAGTATTAAGTGAAAATGCACTTTGGTTAGATGTGGTTTATTTGGTTGATGGTGTTTTTTATTCTGACTATTTACACCAATCAGAAATCGAAAGTAATCCGCAGATGGTAAAAATAAAGGCGGTCAATGTGTACCAGTCGGGAAAAGATAACTACCCCGTAATTTTGACCACAGTAAGAGCAAAGGAGATAATCAAAGAAATTATTACTTATAACTTAATTCGTTCTTAAATGCCATTTGTTTGCCATTTGAATAGTATTTGAAAAGGGTGGTTGAAAATTTTCTTTCAACAAAATTGCAGAAACTAAAAAAGTAGAAATATGACTAAAATGCCAACTAGGGAAATTACAAAGAGAAAATATAGAGCCATTCAAAAAAGATATTCAGAATTATATGACGGGAAACGTCTAAGGCATGATGATTGTATTTTGCAATTACAAAAAGAGTTTTTTATTCTTCACTCGGGAACTATTCAAAGGATCCTTTTAACCAAATTGGACTAAATACAAAGAGCATCACAATAATAATTGCAATGCTCTAGGTTGTAGTTCTCTGTAAAAGGAACTAGAACAAAGATAAGATGTTTTATGATACGGGTCAAATGAAAAAGTTATTGTGATTCTTTGGTATTAGATATTTTTTGTATGTTTGTGTCGCTAACATAGGTTCGGAGTAATCCAACATGATTTTAAGATAAGAGAATATTCTAAGGAGAAAGGTAACGAAAGTACCTTAAACCAGTTCTGAACTGTGTTAGCACTCCTAAGGGGTATTCTCATATACAAAACTTTTTAGTTATGCTAACAGAAAAAGTAAATAAGTCAATTTTTGATAAGTTGGTTAAAGATACCAAACGATTACAGAAAGCCAATAAGTTACTAAAGAAATTATTGAAAATACTCAATAAACAAAATTAGGAATTTAGAAAAGCATTGCAATTATTGTGATGCTTTTTTTTGGGGTTATACGCCAGGGGTTTGTACTGCAGAAAAAAAGATATTATTCTGATTATCAGTCTTTTATGATTATTTTTTTTGCCAAAACTCTTTAAAAACTCTTTAAATAGGCAATTATTGTGACAATGGCTAGATGGTAGGGGTGGAGTTGGATTTGTGTTTTAAGTGGTTGTTATTCAATGGTCTAGGCGGTTTTTAGCGGTAAAAATTCCATTTTAGTTGGATTTGATGTGTATGTATCAGCTTGAAAAGTTCTATTTGTGAGGGTGTGTTGTGATTGATGGTGTATGAATGGTGGGGAAATAGGGCAAAAATAAGAATGTGTTATAAATTGTGTTATAAGTTTTAAAAACAAAAAACGCAACAAATTGAATATCAATAAGTTGCGTTTTATCTGTGAGGTTGTAGACGGATTCGAACCGCCGTAGATGGTTTTGCAGACCACTGCCTAGCCACTCGGCCATACAACCATTTTTCAGATCGAACGCAAAGATAAGTCAAAAAATAATATGATGCTACCTTTTTTTTAAAAAAATCATTTTTTTTTAAATCGATCATCCAATATATCTTTTGACACTGCTTTTTTATAAAAATTCTAATCCTTAATTTTACATTTCTATTCAAATAAAAACTATTTTTGTGCAAATACTAATAAGAATAAATGGAAATTAAACCTTTTCGAGCAATAAGACCTAAATTAGAATTTATTTCTTCTCCTGATACCTTCTTTGGTTCAGTAAAGTATGATTATCCAGAGTATTTTAAAAATGGCTTTTTTGCAAAAGATGCGCAAGAAGCGATTTATGTTTATCAAATTAAAAGAGATCAAAGAGTTCATACGGGTATCTTGGCTTGTGCAGATATTGAAGATTATATCAATGGAAGTATTAAAAAACATGAAAATACGCTTGCAGCAAAAGAACAAAGCCAGATTCAATTGCTTTTAGCTCGAAAATCATTGGTTAAGCCTATATTGTTGACCTATAAAGGTGTTTCTGAAATTGACCAATTAATACAAGATGAAATTTCAAACAGAAATCCTGATTATAGTATTGTATTTGAAGAAAAAAAATTGAGCCATCATTTTTGGATGGTAGCCAATGGTCAAAAAATAGGTGCTTTTCAGGAATTATTTAAACAAAAAATAAAAACTGCTTATATCGCAGATGGGCACCACCGTTGTGCTACGATTGCAAGAATGTACAATCAAAATAAAGATGATCATCCTTATAATGGTTATAAAAAACTTTTTTGCTCTTTCTTTTCAATGGAGCAATTGGAAATTCATGATTTTAATCGTGTAGTAGAGGGCTTAGCTCATATTTCATTGACCAAGTTAATGGCTTATCTTTCCAATGTGTTTCAAATAGAAGTCTTGGATGAATCCGCAAAACCTAGTAAAAAACATGAAATTATTTTATTTGTCAATAATGAATGGTTTAAACTTACTTGGAAAAAGGAAGTTTTAAAGGAATACAAAAATGAACCAGTTGTTCTTGATGCGACACTTTTAGATGAAAAAGTCTTGAGAGATATCATCAATATTGTCGATATTCGTACAGATGAGAGATTGAAATACGTAGAAGGCCCAAAAGGATTGTCAGGGCTACAGAAAGTAACCGCAAAAAATGATCTTAGAATGGCGTTTATATTATATCCAGTTGCTATGAAAGATTTTATTCATGTGGCAACGCATAATGCCATTATGCCTCCGAAATCAACTTGGTTTGAACCGAGAATGATGAATGGTTTGATCAATAAGGCTTATGAAGTTTGATGAACAGAAAATTTAATATTGAATGGATTGATTTTGTAATACTTGTAAATGTATAGTGTACATAAAATCCAAAGGATGCACCCGTCATTAGCCACGGGTTAAAACCCGTAGAATGAAGAAAATAACAGCAAAATACATATTCCCAATCACAAGCGCACCCATTAAAGATGGAGTAATTGTCATAGACAACCATGGAAAAATTGTAGAAATAGGGAGCCGTTCAGATTACAATGAATCAGAGTTGGAATACCACGAAGGCGTCATTGTTCCAGGATTTATCAATACCCATTGCCATTTGGAATTGTCACACATGAAAGGCAAAGTTGATACAGGAACGGGATTAATACCTTTTATCAAAGGTGTCGTAACCTCACGTGCAGTCGAACAAGAAGAAATAGAAGAAGCAATTCGGAAAGGAGATGAAGAAATGGTGCAGGAGGGAATTGTGGCTGTAGGCGATATTTCTAATAAAATTGATACTGCAAATCAAAAAAAGAAAAGTCCTATACGGTATTATTCTTTTGTTGAAATGTTTGATTTTCTTCAAGATGAGTGGGCGGACCATGAATTTGAAAAATATCATGAAGTTTATAAAGGACAGGCATCAGAAAATGGAAATCGAAAATCGGGTGTTCCACACGCACCATATACCGTTTCCCCATCTCTATTTAAGAAAATCAATCTCTTGAACAATTCTGATGATATTACAGTCAGTATTCATAATCAAGAAACAGTAGAAGAAAATCTCCTTTTTTTAACCAAAACAGGTGGATTTATTGATTTTTATAAAGATTTTAAAATTTCTTTAGATCAATTCCATGCTACAGGCAAACCATCTATTCAATATGCCTTGCAATTTATGAATCCAAAGGCTCGGACCCTTTTTGTGCATAATACCATGACGGATGAAAAGGATATAAAATTTGCTCAAAACTGGAGTGATAAAACTTATTGGGCGACTTGTCCTAATGCCAATCTGTATATTGAAAATCGGCTTCCAAATTATCAAACATTTATAGATAATGATGTAAAAATGACCATTGGAACAGATAGTTTGACTTCCAATTGGAAATTATCTATCCTTTCTGAAATGAAAACCATTTCAAAATTTCAATCTTATGTCTCTTTTGAAACGCTGTTGAAGTGGGCAACAATTAATGGAGCAGAAGCTTTGGGCATGGAGGGTGAATTGGGGAGTTTGGAAATTGGGAAACATCCTGGGATAAATTTATTGACAGGTTTGGATTTTCACGATGGGGTTTTTCGTTTGAATGATAAAACTACTGTTGTAAAATTGATGTAGATTTTTGAATTAGGTGGATTTATAATAGGAAAACATCTGTACTTTTTATAAATAGTAATTTTGTTTTGTTAATTTTGTTTTTCATCAAAGTCACCAATATGAAATATATTCTAATTACAATAATTTTCATTGTTTTCAATTTCAATCTCAACGCCCAAACCGATTGGTCGAAATTCGAAAAAATCGAAAATGTTTCTTCCTCAAATCCAAGTGAATTAGCAAAGAAAATAACACAAGGATTTGATACAGAAAAAGAAAAGATTCAAGCCATTTATTATTGGATAACTCATAATATTAAATATGATTATAAAATTGTAAAAAAACATGCTAAACAAAAGCATGGAAAACGAAAGAAATATTCTCCACAAGGAATAAAAGATAAAAGAGCAAAGTTGATTACTACTGCTTTGAAAAGAAAAAAAGGAGTTTGCCAAGACTATTCTTATATTTTTGAAACCATGTGTAATGACATTGGTGTTGATGTTGAATTTATTAGCGGAATTGCTAAATCAGGTAACAGTCATGCTTGGAATAAAGTCGTTCTTGATGGGAAAACTTATTTTGTAGATGCGACTTATGGGGCAGGTGGATTGAATGATAAACATAAATTTGCATTTGACTTTAAACCGAATTTTCTTTTTGTTGAGCCTGAACTTTTCATCATAAACCATCTCCCAAGTGATGAGAAAAATCAAGCTTTGGAATCGCCCGTTTCTAAAGATGAATTTAAAAAATTTCCACGAATTGGTGCAGGGTTTTTTAAGTATAAAATTAAAAATCTAAATCATCTTGAAAAGAAAATTGTGGTCAGTAAAGAGCATAAATTAAATATTCAATTTATAAGCAATGAACCTTTGGAAAATTTTCGATGCTTTAATGTGAAGAATAGTAAAAAACTAGATATTGAAGTGTCTAATACAGATTTGAATTATACTATAACGGTTGATTATAAAAAATTGAGAAGTGGCAAATATGTGTTCTTAGTTGGAGATGATGCTTTGTTTTATTATCGAATTGTAAAGGAATAGTTTAGGATTTATCTTTCTATGAAATTTTTGATGATGGGCAATAGCACTTCATTGGGATGTGATTTATTGCAATATCTAATGCACCGATGGTCGTAGTTATAGGTAGTTGGACATAGGTTTTTGTGTGTATATTTTTAATAAATTAGAATCAATTGTAATCGGATAGCTTTTTGCTAAATTCGTAAATCATTTATTAATGAGCATTAAAAAAGGAAGAATTATCGCTAAAGAAAAGAGATTATTCGTTAAAAAACTAGCCGCTGATTATAAAAGGGGGAAATTAGACAATCAAATTGTAACTACAAAATCAGGTCTAAAATATGTGATTCATGAAAATGGATCAGGTGACAATCCTTCAAAAGGGACTAAAGTTTTTGTACATTATTTGGGTGCGCTTACCAATGGGAATGAATTTGATAATAGTTTTGAACGTGGAAAACCATTCAAATTTTCACTGGGAGTGGGAAGTGTGATTCAGGGATGGGATGAAGGAATCGCATTGCTAAATATAGGATCTAAAGCTACATTCTTTATTCCATCAGAATTGGGATATGGTAAGCAGGGATCTCCGCCAGTTATTCCTAGGGATTCTGAGTTGATTTTTTATGTTGAATTGATTGATTTTTAATCTGATGCAGGGGGATATTGCAAATTTATTTATTTAAAAAGTTCAATTTGAAAGAAAAATAGACGAATTCATTACTCAAACCCCTTCAATACATCATAAATCTCATCCGAAAACCGATCCCAATTAAATTTTTCCTTCTGAATACGACCACGACGAACCAATTCATCATACAGCCCAGGTTGTTGTATCAAAGCGACCATACTTTTTGCAATGCCTTCAATATCTGTTGGATCTACTAGTATTCCAGCATCTCCAACCACTTCGGGCATCGAAGATGTCGTTCCCGCAATCACAGGTATATCACAATTCATGGCTTCTAAAATCGGAACTCCAAATCCTTCAAAAAGAGATGGATATAATAAAGCATAAGCGGCTCCTGTTATTTTTGGCAATCGCTCAGCATCTTGATAGCCTATAAAAATGATATCGTTCTTGTGCGTAGCAAATTGATGAGCCATATTCACCTCGTCCACATCCCATGCAAATCGTCCTGCAATTATAAATTTATAATCTGAATGGGTAGCATTTTTAAACCAATCAAATGCTTGAATCATTCGGTGGACATTCTTTCTTGGATGAACAGCACCTACGAAAAAGAAATAAGGCTTTCCTTCTGAAATATCATTACGAACTTCCATGATTTCAGAAGTGGTCAACGGTTTGAAATAATCACGACAGGCATTTCCTGCTACCGATATTTTTCCCGTAGGAATATCATATTGCTTTTGGATATCTTGCTTTGTAAAATGTGAAACGGATATAATATGCTTCGCTTTTCGGCAATATTTGGGTGTGAAATTTCTATAAAATTTCCTAACCAATAGGGGTGTATGTTCGGGGTAATGCTCAAAACCTAAGTCATGAATTACCAAAACCGTAGGTGTAAAAGTATCCAAAGTCATGAAACTATCTGGAGAGAAAAATACATCAGGATTTATCCTAGAGAGTGCATTTCTTACCCCAAACTCAAACCACATATACCATAATATTGGATGTCGTGCGGCTGGGCGAACAACAATTGGGTGCACATTGTCTGCAAAAATAAATGATTCATCGTACGGTCTATCAAATAGAAAATAGAATTCATCATCTGGATGATTTTTCACCATACGGCGCACAATTTCGTGGGTAAACCAGCCTATTCCTTCTAGTTTATCCTTGAGTAAAAATCGTGTATTGATGGCTATGCGCATATTTATAAGTTCTGTATTTTTTGTAAAGGTAGGGCATTAATTTTTAAGTTCCTAAAGTTTAAAACAGATGAATAATTGATTACAATTATTTTTGTTAAATTTGCATTCAAATTAATAAACACATTCAAATGTTACAATTTAAATACCGCCCAATTTTATTTTTAATAGTTTTTTTAACTTCAATTGGTCATCTTACGGCTCAATTTAATATCAAAATTGGTTATTCCATTGGGTATATGCAAGCTAAATCGACCAATGATATTATTAATAGCTTCAATGATAGCCATGCTAATTATGAAAGCCCTTTGGAGAATTTTCGTTTTTTACATGGGGTTTTAGTGGGGTTGAGATATCGTTTAAATGACGTTGCTGTACATTTGGATTGGAATAATAAATTTAATTTACTGCAAGGATCAGGTGGTGAAAATTATCAAAAGATATATTTTAAAAATTCGAGTTATAGCTTTGGATTGGAGTTCTTTGGAACAGAGCATTTTAGTTTGGGTGGAACAATAGATTTAGATGCACTTCGATATAGAACTCAAACTAATCTAATGACCACTAAGACTACTTTATTGAATGACTATGGATTTGGTAGTCACTTTTATGTGAGTATCAATATTGAAGGGACAGATATTTTGACGCTGAATTTACAACCTTATGTGCAAGTTCCTTGGACGAGTTATGATATTCATGCTTTGGATAATGCTTTAAATGCTAAGAATTTAGATGAAAAATTGGCTGAAAAATATTTAAATTTTGGAATTAGAATTATTTTTTCAAATGGGTCTTTTTAGAAATTGTGACGTTTTTTAAACGACAAAGTAGGGATAAAAGAATTAGTTAAAATGAACATTTATTTTTTCACAGTTTCTTAGTTTCAATAATACAGGCATTTACAATTCCAAATAGTACTTTTTCATTTCGTTTCAAAACAAAATTTCCCCCAATATCGGATGATAATGTGCCTTTTGGGTGTACAGATATATCATGGTTGTATCGCTGATAGTCGGATAATTTTTCAAGGACAATAATATCAGTGTATCCTTGCTTTATCAAGCTTTTTATTTTCGTTTTTGAAATAGATTTTAAATTTCGAAACGGCTTTTTATACAATTTTCCTTCTACCAATGCTGCTTGTTTGGCATTGTATTCCAAGAAACCATGAGAATTATCACAATTTCCCATTTTTCGGATATGTCCTTTTATGTAAACTTTTCCTGAAATCGTATCTTTTATCTCGGATTTTCTAAAAGCAATATCTCCAATTACTCCATTGGGTAATCGGCAATTTCTAATGATTAAATCGTGTAGATGTCCTTTATTGATGGGAATGTCATAATATGATTCTGGATTTTCATCTTTGAAATCCATGCTAGCGATAGCAGTGAGTGCTTCAAACAACAACATGGTATGATATTTTCGTACTTCTTGCTTTTGTTCATCACCACGAATATATCCTCCTTCGACTAAAATAGTGGTTGTTCCCATACTTTGAAAAAATTCTCCAAACGCATTGGGCTCGTATTCATCTTTAAATTTTCCAACTTTATTGGGGATATATTCTTGTAAAATATTATTTAAATGAACAATCAAACGTTTGGCATCTTCATGATTTGGTAAGGAGAAATCATCATCTGTAGGTCGTGGCGCCAAAAGGGCTATTGTTGATGTATTTGCATTTTTTTCAAAACCATAATATTTATTCTGATCATGGAGATTGAATCCAAAATCAGGTTCGATTTGTTCACCTGCTTTGCGCAAAATTCTTGCTTCGGGAGTTTCTAAATTCAGAGCATCTCGATTGATATCAATATCTTGGGCATTACGTCTATGAATGAGTTCTGCCCCATCAGGATTGAGCATCGGGATAAAATATAAGGTCAAATTATCTAAAATATGAGCTATGTATTTTTTGTATTTGCTATCTTTTTGAGCAATTAAATTGAATATGTCGAAGATGGACATAGTTGCCGTAGGCTCATCTCCATGCATCTGTGACCATAGTAATACTTTCGTCTTCCCATGCCCTAATTTAACTTGAAAAATGGGTCTTTTTTGGACTGATTCTCCTAGTTGTTTGATTTCGAATGTGGAGTTTTTCTTATATTTTTCCAATAATTTGATTACATCTTTGTTGGTAGAGTATTTGTTTATTATTTGAGATTCTTTGTAGGATTGGAAATCTAAGATTAGGTCTTTGGGCGATTGACAAAAACTAAAATTAGAGAAAAATAATAGATAAGATATTAAAATGGATTTGCTCATTCGTTTTTAAGGAACTTTTATTAAATAAATGTGGTTTCTTCGGTAAAAATTATTCAAATCTTAAAT
This sequence comes from uncultured Saprospiraceae bacterium, assembly GCA_947311465.1. Classification (GTDB taxonomy): domain Bacteria; phylum Bacteroidota; class Bacteroidia; order Chitinophagales; family Saprospiraceae; genus CAMZLN01. Next base: position 8,736 of record CAMZLN010000265.1, on the reverse strand, counting down.
CTAATGGTTATCTTAGCAAAAATAGTTTTAAATAATGATTAATTTCGAAATATTATCACAGGAATTGTTGAGTCAATATAAAGTTGATGCTGATTTTGATTTATCAGAGAAGCTAGAAATAAAATTCCAAGACGCTATTCCATTTGATTTTTTTAACTTTTATTCATCTATATCATCTGTTTATTCTTCAAAAATAGAGGGAGAACAAGTTGACGTGGATAGTTATTTGAAACATAAATTTTTGAAGGTTAAATAGAACAGCGAACAAGTAGTGTAGGAGCAGCGAACAAGCAAAAATAGTGTACATGTAAGAACAGCATACAAGTAAGAACTGCGAACAAGCAAGAACAGCGTACAAGTAAGAACAGCATTCAATCATTCAATAACTCAATAACTCACTCACTCACTAGAACCCATATTCCTCGTAATCCTCTGCACAATCTTATACCCACTCCAAAATTCCTTAGCAATGACTCGAAATATCGTATAAGTCGGAATCGCTAAAATCATTCCCATAACACCTCCTATTTTTCCCCCAACCAAAATGATGATAAATATTTCCAAAGGATGTGCCTGTACGCTTTTTGAAAAAATAACAGGTTGTAAAACGAAATTATCCAACATCTGCATCGCAGCAAAAGTCCCTAAAACTTTAAATAAAAGTGGCATTGTTTCCGAATAAAATGGAGCATCTAGATTTGATGAAATTACGATTATTGATCCAAATGCGGCACCAATTAATGGTCCTAAAAATGGAATAATATTGATAAAGGCAGCAAAAAATGCAATCAATAGTGCATTTTGAACTCCTAAAAGTCCTAAACCCGTGGAAATAAATAGTACAATAATGGACATTTGTATGGCAATCCCACCAAAGTAGCGAGATAGCAATTTGGTAATGTTTTCAAGTGCTGCTCCTGATTGATTTTCTGTTCCTTTCGGAACGATTGATTTGACAAAAGCTACAAAAAGACCTTGATCTTTTAGAAAGAAAAATGTAATAAACATGACGGATAATAATCCTATTAGCAAGTCACTGAAAAATCCAATTAGTGAACCAAATAAATCTGGAATACGCCCTGGATTCAAAAACGAGAATACTTTTTTCTGCAAACTCTCTAAGGAAGAAACGGGCTTTTTTACTTCTTTTACAGGTTCATCTTGTGCAATATGGATATCCAATTGGATATTGGTTTGTGGAATCGTATCCCCTCTTGGGGTGACTACGGGTTCGATTTCAACCGTACTTTTTATAATGTCTTTTTCTATAATTTTAGGTGTTATAATCGAGTCTTGTTTTTCAAATAAGGTGGTTGGTAAGCCGTGTTTTGATAACCATTGATTCAAATCTTGAACGGGCTCTTTCAAACTACCAATTACTTTTTTGTAATCGACACCAGCTAGATTTTGGGCTTGTTTGACTACGGGAGGAATCAACATTCTGGATATGAAAAAGATGAATAAACCAAAAGTGAAAAGGGTTAAAATTGCTCTGAAACTCGGACCAGCTTTAAATTTACCGATTTTTAAAATCTTACTATAAAATTTCATGATTGGAGCACCCAAAAGAGATAATATCCATGCAATCAATACATAAGCTACGATATCGCTGAAAAGATACATGAGTACAAAAACCAAGAGTATCCCAATTCCAATGATGATATTTCGACTAGATATTTTCACTTAATAGTTTTTACTGTTTACTAACCAAGAAACTCAATATTACGTTTTAATCCCGAATATTTGGTACGTTTAACGGGAGATTTTTTAAAGAGTTCACTAAATCGCTCTTGTGTTAAGTTATTCCAATCATCTTTTGTCATTTTTAATAAATCTGGATGGGGTAAAAATTCTGGCTCTTGATGTGGAGTCGAAAAGCGATTCCAGGGACATACATCTTGACAAGCATCACAGCCAAACATCCAATTGTCCATTTTTCCTTCAAATTTCGTGGGAATATCCCCTTTTAATTCGATAGTCAAATACGAAATACATTTACTACCATCCATTTCATACCCATTGGGATCAATTGCATCTGTCGGACACACATCTATACAACGTGTACAGGTACCGCAATAGTCTTTCATCGCTGAATCATATTCCAATTCTAAATCAATAATCAATTCTGCAAGAAAAAAGTAGGAACCTTTTTTAGGATTAACCATTAAGGTGTGTTTCCCACGCCACCCTAATCCACTTCGTACTGCCCAATCACGTTCTAAAACAGGAGCAGAGTCTGTGAAAACTCGTCCAGTGATAGGCGTAATTTCCTCATGGATAAAATTGAAAAGTGTTTTCAGCCTATCTTTTAGAATGAAATGATAATCCTTTCCACGTGCATATTTTGAAATTTTAGGAGCAGATTTATCAATTTGTTTATCTTCCGAATGATAATTGTACATCAGACTAATTACAGATTTCGCTCCATCTACAAGTAGGGTAGGATCCACTCGTTTTTCAAAGTGATTGGCCATATAGCCCATTTCGCCATGAAATCCTTTGTCCAACCAATTTTGTAATCTTTCGGCTGCAAGATCCAAACGCTCCGCCTTGGAAATACCAACTCCTGCAAAACCCAATTCAATGGCTTTGTCTTTTATTTTTCGAGTAAAAATAGCTTTATCCAAACTCATTTAATTGTACATATCAAAGCCCTAAAAGTAAAAGTCCTGAAGCCCATCCTGAAGTCTTGTCATCCTGAAGTCCTGACGTCCTGAAGTCCTGAAGTCTTGAAGTCTTGAAGTCCTAAAGTCCTGACGTCCTGAAGTCCTGAAGTCTTGAAGTCCTGAAGTCCTGACGTCGTCCCGTCCTGAAGTCCCGTCCAATACTTAATGATTCAACCAAGCTGCCCAAGGAATTTTTACAAGCATTAAAAGCAATGCAATCCCATAAAAGATAGCAATAGTTTTGAATTTTCCTTTTGAATTGGGTTTAGATTTATGTTTTGAAAATCCAATTGTTATTAAAATTATAGCAATAATCATCAATAATGGATGCTCCATAAACTGATCTCTAGCACTTGAGTCTTTCATGGTAGCTCCCATTCCATGTTCTTTGAAATATAAATATCCAGGAGCAACAAAATAGGCCGCAAGCCCTGCCAATAATTGGATGTGCGAAGCTATAAGCGCAAAAAGTGCGATACTCTTACTTTTTTTTGAAAATTCTTTATTAGAATTCATACCCATAATAGCTGAAATAACCGCTACAATTACTAAGATTAGAACCACATAAGCCCAACCTGAATGCATCATTTTTATCATAATTCGATTTTTTTATTTCGGTAAAAGTAAGTATTAATTGTTAATTATCAATTGTTAATTAGAAATGAAGTTTCAAAAAAATATGTTTTTAATGAAAATAAAACTCAAAAAGGCATGATTTTTACTTTAATATCCGTTAAAAAAGAAACCAATCATTTAAAATTTATTCAATGCGATCATTAATTATTATATGTTTTTTAATTTTTGGAATGAATGTTAATGCTCATTCTCAAAACATTATAACTCGAAAAACTGCTTCCAAAAAATCATTGGCTATGTATAAGCGTGGTCTTCAGTATGTGAAAGGAAATAAATTTGATAAGGCCTTGAAAGATTTTAATAAGGCGCTTAAATTACAACCTACTTTTATTGACGCTATGATTCAAAAAGCAGCTATCTTTTATATGCGTGAAAATTATGCTGTCGCTGAACAAGGATTTGAGAAAATATTAGATTTAGATAAAAATTATAATTCAAAAGTGTACTATACATTGGCTATTTCTGAAAGAAGACAGAAAAAATATGATGAAGCCATTGGACATTTTAAGGATTATGTGGCTACAAAAAAACATAGTGAAAAATTAGCGGCAAAAGCTAAAATTCAAATTAAAAATCTAGTTTTTATTCAGAAAGCTGTTAAAAATCCAGTACCTTTTGATCCTAAGCCAATAAGTCCGCTTATAAATACTACAAATGCAGAATATTTGCCTTGTATCACTGCGGATAATAGCCAGTTGATTTATACCAAGCGAATTGGTGGTCAAGAAGATCTATATGTAAGTGAAAAAATAAATGGGGATTGGGGAATGGGCTTGCCTATTGATGATATCAATAATCCAATTTCAAATGAAGGGGGACAGTCTATTTCTGCGGATGGTAAATTTCTAGTATTTGTAAGGTGTGAAACAAAGGCAAGCTACGGGTCGTGTGATCTTTTTTATTCAGAATTAAAAAAAGGAAGATGGACTCGTCCACGAAATATGGGGGAAAATGTAAATTCTACATCCTGGGATTCTCAGCCAAGTGTTTCTGCAAATGGAAATATACTTTATTTTACGAGCAATCGTCCTGGTGGACGTGGAGGACGTGATTTGTGGGTGAGCTACCGCAAGAAAAATGGGGGTTGGATCAAGGCTATAAATCTTGGTGCTCCAATCAATACGAAAGGAAATGAGCAATCTCCTTTTATTCATCCCGATGATCAAACACTCTATTTTATGTCCAATGCTCTTCCTGGAATGGGGGGAGATGATTTGTATTTTTCTAAAAAAACGGGTAAAAAATGGGGTGCACCTAAAAATTTAGGTTATCCTATTAATACAGAAGGAAATGAAGGGGCTTTGGTAATCTCTTTGGATGGTAAGACAGGATATTTTACCAGTGATCGTAAATATGATCCTAATGATGGTGTAAGTAGTTTTCAAGATGCTCCAAGAGGAAAGGAAACCGATATTTATTATTTTGCTATCGATCCTAGTATTCGACCAGAACCTGTCAATTATTTGAGAGCAATTGTTACGGATATTACCGATGGTAAAAGACTGCAGGCGGATGTTGAATTTTCTAATTTAACTACCAATAAAATATTTTTGTATTCCAAAACGGATTCAAAGGGAGAATTTTTGGTGTGTTTACCTTCTGGAAAAAATTATGGCTTGAATTGTAACAAAAAAGGGTATTTATTTTATTCAGATAATTTTAATTTGATTGCGACGACCAATGTGGATGAGCCTTATGTCCTGGAAATAAAATTGACACCCATTGGTTTAGAAAAAACTCAAAAGGTAGATCAACCCATGGAAAAAGCAAAACCAATTGTCTTGAAAAATGTCTTTTTTGATACAGGTTCTGCTGAATTATTACCTACTTCCTTTGTCGAATTGGATCATTTGGTGGATCTGTTAAATGAGCATATTGCTTTGAAAATTCAATTGAATGGGCATACCGACAATGTGGGGTCTGATGCTGATAATATGAAATTGTCGTCGGATCGAGCTCAATCGGTAAAAGAATATTTGATTAAAAAGGGAATCCTTCCTGTAAGATTAGTTTCTAAAGGATTTGGTGAAACTGTACCAGTGGATACGAATGATACAGATGCTGGACGTGCAAATAATCGGAGGACGGAGTTTATGATTTTGTAAGTAATGGAAAACGGACTTCAGTCTGTTAAAATATATTATACAGAAATCAGAATGATGTTCAACATTCTTAATGTCGTACGTACGTCCCTTTTCTCTTGCCACCATTCGATGTTACCGTAATGTCGCCCTTCTAGCGCTTTTGGATTGAGAAACTGTTCTAATATCGACTTTCTCACATTTTTTCACGTACTCAATATTTATTGCAATTATTTCTTTATAAACGCTTGCGTTTATAAAAATCTTTTTATACATTTGCATTATTAAACGATACCGTTCAGAAATGCCGAAACTATTAGTAACTAAACAAGATTGGATAAATCTCGGATATCAAGAGTTTGCTCTCATGGGCATCTCTGGAATAGTCGTTGAAAGAATGGCAAAAAAACTTAAAGTTAATAAATCTAGCTTTTATTGGTATTTCAAGACAAAATCAGATTTTATTGATGCAGTTGTTGAATATTGGATTGAAATTGAGACCAATCAAATTATTTCTACTACAGAACAGGCTTTAACAAATGAAGAAAAATGGAACATCTTTTTAAAAATTACTTTTGAAAATTCTCCATATCTAGATTTCATCTTTTATTTGAAAAGGTATGCTCAAAAACATGAAAAAATTCAGAAAATAATTGATAAGATTGATGCAGAACGAATGAATTTTACGGCTTCTTTATTTTATGAATTTGGATATTCAAAGGAAGATGCTAAAATAAAAGCAAGTATTTTTTATAAATATCTAATTGGATATCACGAAATGATTAGAAATAAAAAACAACCTAAAAATTATTTAACAGAAGTTATATCAGAATTAAATCACTTTTTGGAATTTAAATTTAAACAATAAAAAATGAAATCTAAAAATACATATTGGATTATTGCAGGAATATTAAATCTATTTACATTTTTCCTGCACTTAATTGGTGGCCAATTGGATCTTGTAAATCCGATGCTAGATTCTAACCTTACGATTGAAATAAACTCTCAATTGGTAGGAGTATGGAATATGGTTACTATTATTTTGGTTGCAACTTCCTATATTCTGTTAAAAGCAGGATTTAAACAAAAATATACAGCAAATTTAGAATTGCTTACTTTTATTGGATATTTAAATTTATCATTTTGTTTGCCTTTTGTGTTGTCAGGATTTTATTATGGGCTTTTGGTTCCTCAATGGATATTTTTTCTGCCGATAGGTGTATTGACTTTATTAGGACTTAAAAAAGCGAAGAAAAATACTTGAAATTAGATCACTTTGCAAGAGAATACAAATATTGATAATAGGCAAATTGTTTTCCAGAAATACATGCTTATTGTTTTTGTAAAGATAGAAGAATTACGAGATTTCACTTTTAATTTAGCTGTTTTTAGAGTCGAAATGGGATTTGCGGAGAAAAAGCCGTATATTCACCGCACATTATGCGGAGAATGAAAATTTATATACATCAAAACAAACAATGGCCTCATTTCACATGGGATAAAGAACGTTTGATTAATCTTTTAGCAAAGGTACGAAATCAACAGGGCCAACTCATTGGTAAGATGAAATCTTTCGGGTTTGATTTACAAAGTGAAGCTTTTTTGGAAACTTTTACTTTAGATGTTTTAAAAACTACAGAAATTGAAGGAATCATACTTGACTCTAATCAAATTCGTTCATCAATTGCAAAAAGGTTAGGAATTGATATTGCAGGATTACCTAAGGCGGATAGAGATGTGGAAGGAGTGGTGGACATGATGTTTGATGCTACAAAAAACTATAATAAAAAATTGACAAAAGAAAGGTTGTTTGATTGGCATTTTTCATTATTTCCAACAGGTAGAGTAGGAATGAATAAAATTATTGTCGGTGACTGGAGAGATGACTCAACTGGACCAATGCAGGTCGTTTCAGGGGCATTGGGAAAAGAAAAGGTTCATTTTGAAGCTCCTTCATCAAATCTTATTGATAAAGAAATTACTTCTTTTCTAATTTGGATAAATAAAAATCAAGATTTGGATATTGTGTTAAAAGCGGGGATTGCTCATCTTTGGTTTTTAACTATACATCCTTTTGAAGATGGTAATGGTAGGATTTCTCGGGCAATAACAGATATGTTCTTAGCAAAGTCAGATGGTGTTTCAGAGCGATTTTATAGTATGTCTGCTCAAATTAGAAAAGAAAGAAAAGCTTATTATCAAATCCTAGAAAAAACACAAAAAGGAGACTTAGATCTTACAGATTGGTTGTTTTGGTTTCTAAATTGTTTGTCAAATGCTTTAACTGAATCGGATATAATTCTCGCTAAAGTAATTTATAAACATAATTTTTGGAGAGAAAATGCCATGCGAATGCAGAATAACCGGCAAAAATTATTATTAAATAAGTTGCTTGATGGATTTACAGGAAAATTGACTTCTTCTAAATGGGGGAAAATTGCTAAATGTTCACAAGATACCGCCTTGCGTGATATACAAGATTTGATTGATAAAGGAATATTGAAAAAGAGCGTTGGAGGGGGTAGAAATACAAATTATGAATTAAATAATTCCTAATTCTACATTATTTATACAAAGCACTCCCATCCAAATACTCAAACACATCAGGCGTCACCAAATACTCCACAGATTTCCCTTCCTTGATACATTTTCTAATATAACTCGAAGAAATCTGCATCAAAGGAGCATCAAAAAGTTGAATTTTCGGATGTGTTTGTAAATCACCCAATTCATAATCAGGTCTTTTGTACACATATATACTATAATATTTTAAGATAATATCTGCGTTTTTCCATTTATGAAAATTCTTTAAATTATCACCTCCCATGATTAAGGTGAAATCTTTCTTAGGATGTTTTTCCTTGAGATACGTCAATGTATCGATGGTATAAGATGGCTGTGGTAAATCAAATTCAATATTTGAAACGGACAATTTAGGATTATTCTCCGTAGCAATTCTTGCTAAATATAACCGATCGGAATCTTTTGCCAAGGAAGACTTTTTCTTAAATGGACTATGAGGCGAAACGACCAACCACACTTCATCTAAGTCCGTTTGAGTCGCCATGTAATTAGCAATTATCAAATGTCCTACATGAATGGGATTAAACGATCCAAAAAATAACCCAACCTTTTTCATTCTCAATATTTAGTTAAATGGATAAAAGATGCTTAAGTATTTAAAGTCCTGTCTTGAAGTCTTGAAGTCTTAAAGTCTTAAAGTCTTGAAGTCTTGAAGTCCTGCCGTCTTGAAGTCTTGCCGTCCTGAGATCCTGCAATCTTGCCGTCATGCAGTCTTGAAGTCTTGCTGTCCTGCAGTCTGGCCGGCCTGCCGGCCTGATATCATCCCGTCC
>CAMZLN010000264.1 GCA_947311465.1 uncultured Saprospiraceae bacterium | reverse complement strand
ATTTGTATATATAGGGCTTTATACTATTTTGAATTTACTTTTTGTTTTTGGAAGACGATTGATTCCAAATTTCACAAATTCAGCTTTACGTCCTCAAAAGTCTATTAAGAATAGAGATTTTGTTGATAAGATTTTAGTACCCATATTTTTAGTATTTTCTATTAATGAGATATTTTTTCAAAATGAAATGCTGACATTTGGATTGTCAACTATTCTTTTTATTCTGAATAGACTTTTGAGGACGTAAAGCTGAATTTGTGAAATTTGGAATCAATCGTCTTCCAAAAACAAAAAGTAAATTCAAAATAGTATAAAGCCCTATATATACAAATGTACGTGGAGCCGTTTCAATGATTTGAAAAACACTTAAATAATATCCAATATTTACAATTAATAATGAAAATAGCACCACAACCACAACCCATTGAGTCTTCATCTTGCGCTGATACAACGGTTTTGCAATAGCGAAAATAAGAACCATTTTAAAACAAATATCTCCAATCACTTGCATATAAGCAACAGTTGGATTTATAGGTGGTATTCTTCCTATCATCCACAAAATCATAATGTATGCGAGCAAGATTCCATCAGCTGTTTGTTGTTTTGTCCAGTTTCTAACCGCCGTCAATAAAAACCCTGCAATAACCGCCAATCCATATCCGAAAACCATTTCGTGTGCATGCCATGTCATACTTGAAACACCATATATCGGAAGTTTCCATTGGAATAAATAAATCCCACCCCAAAAAGTAATCGCCAAAATAGCATAAAATGCTGCCAATAGGAAAAATGGTCTAAACCCGGACTGAAAAAAGGCTATTCCTTTGGATTTTTTATAGGATTCGAGACTGATGTTTATCATAGTATATTTTGATTCTTTATCAAAAATACAAAAATACGCTTCTATATTTGGAATATGAAATATGTAGTGTAAAATCGGACATTTAAGTCCTTTATTGCTTAGTGTCTGGACGGAAACTCATCAAAATTAAAAATGTTTATTTGCAATATTTTCATTTTTTTCAACATATTGATACTAAGACATCTATATATTTCAAAAAAGTAAAAACCTTATCAAAAATAATTCATTTTGTAAAAATTGTGAGTTTCCATCCAGCCACTACTTACCCAACCGTTTTTATTTATCGGACGTCTATTGATATATAAGATTTAATTCAAAAAATAAAACCCTATGTTCTTAAAACTAAAAGTAATTCTTATTCTATTGTTGCTCCAATTTTCATTGCACGCTCAAATCAAACAAGAAATAGGTGTCATTTTAGCAAGTGTACATCAATCTGTAGATTACTCCAATAAAGATTATAACATCACTTCATTGAATGGAATTACCTACAAACATTATGATGGAAATAGCATTTTTAGATTTTCAGCTCAATTCAAGTTAAATAAAAGTAAAAGCATTAAAAATGTACCATTTTGGAAGAATATTTCACAAAAATTAGATGATATTGTTTTGAAATTAGGATTAGAAAAACAATTTAAAAATAAGTGGATTACTCCTTATGTGGCGACTGATTTGATGCTATTAAAGCAAAAATCAAAATTCTTCGGAAATGAATTAATGAAATTTGGTATTATTTCTACAAACGAAATGCTCCGAAGACAAAATCAACTCGCAATTGGGATAGCTCCAACAATTGGATTCAAGATAGAAATCAACAAATCAATATCTCTGAATATAGAAACTTCAATTGAATTGATTCATCTATTCAATCGAAATAATACTAGGTCTTCACCTAATAAATCCCTAAAAGAAAACCTAGATTTTTATTATAATCCCATTAACCTATTTTCATTTAATGTAAAATTGTAATTCCAGTCTTGCTTTTAAACCCACATTGTTTCCTTTTCAAAAACTTTTAAAGTACATTCGAAGTTTAATTGTAAAAGATAGAATATGCTACAAGATAGAACATCAGATACCATCATTGCCCCTACTACCCCTTCGGGGGGAGCCATTGGTGTCATTCGTCTTTCTGGAAATGATTCTATTAATATTGTCAATCAAGTTTTTCATGGAAAAGATTTATCCACACAATCTTCTCATACCGTACATTTTGGGACTATTCGCAGTGACAAAAATCAAATCATAGATGAGGTTCTAGTCAGCATTTTTATCGCACCACATTCCTACACCAAAGAAAATGTGGTCGAAATTTCATGTCATGGATCTGATTATATTATTCAAACTTTGATTCAACTTTTTGTCAAAAAAGGGGTTCGAATGGCAGAACCTGGGGAATTTACAATGAGAGCATATCTCAATGGACAAATGGATTTGGCACAAGCAGAAGCTGTTGCAGACTTGATTGCAGCAGACTCAAAAAATGCCCACGATATAGCTATGAATCATCTAAGGGGTGGCATCTCCAATGATTTGCAAGGCTTACGCCAAAAATTGGTAGATTTTGCTAGTTTAATTGAATTGGAATTGGATTTTGGTGAAGAAGATGTAAGTTTTGCAAATCGTGATGAACTCCGAAAATTAGTAGCTCAGATTCAAAAAATGATTCGTCAATTAATGGATTCGTTTAAATATGGAAATGCTATTAAAAATGGAATTAATACTGTAATTGCAGGTCGTCCAAATGCAGGAAAATCTACACTTCTAAACGCATTACTCAATGAAGAACGTGCCATTGTTTCATCTATCGCTGGCACAACTAGAGATACGATTGAAGAAATTTTGAATATCAAAGGTATTCAATTTAGACTGATTGATACTGCGGGGATTAGAGAAGCTCAGGATCAAATTGAAGCAATCGGTGTAGAAAAAACAATGGAAAAAATCAACCAATCCGCCATTTTATTATACGTTTTTGATGTAAATGAACTTTCTATTGATGATGTAAAATCTGATTTAAATAATTTGCAACGAGATGGAATGACTATTTTAGTCATTGCCAATAAAATAGATAAATCAAATATTTCTGAATCTGTTTTTAATGAATTAGAATATCAAATCATCCTTACATCTGCGACAGACAAAACCAATCTAGAAACCATAAAATCTAAATTGTTTTCATTTATCAATGACGGTCAAATTCAGTCTGACCAAACTATTATTTCTAATATCCGTCACCAGGAAGCACTTCAAAATGCTCATCAATCTTTAACGGATGTCATCTTAGGAATGGACAATGAAGTTTCGTCAGATTTTATAGCAATGGACATTCGTCAATCACTTTATCATCTGGGTACGATTACGGGTGATGTTTCTGTGGATGAGATTTTGGGGAATATTTTTGGTAAATTTTGTATCGGAAAGTAACCTAAAATTTGATAACCATGAAAATAACCCTCATCTCCGACACCCACTCCAAACACCATCAACTCACTCTCCCCAAAGGAGATATGCTCATACATGCGGGAGACGTATCATCACGTGGAAGTGTACAAGAAGTTGAAAGTTTTCTTAATTGGTTCTCCAAACAAGATTTTAAATACAAAATATTCATCGCTGGAAATCATGATTTCTTTTTTGAACGTGCAAATGAACAAACAGTACAAGCCTTGATACCTGAAAACGTAATTTACCTCAATGATTCAGGAATTGAAATTGAAGGCATCAAAATTTGGGGTTCTCCAATCCAGCCTGCGTTTTTCGATTGGGCTTTTAATCGTGAACGGGGTACTGATATCAAAAAACATTGGGATTTGATTCCAAATAATACTGATATTCTGATTACGCATGGTCCACCATTTGATATTTTAGACCAAACTATTCAAGGTGATAAAGTAGGTTGTGAAGAATTGCTAAAATGTGTACTTGAAATAAAACCCAAATTACACATTTTCGGACATATCCATGAAGCTCATGGAGATGTCCAAAAATATGGAATTAAATTTATTAATGCTAGTGTTTTAAATGTAAGATATCAAGTGACAAATTTGCCTGTCATAGTAGATTTTGATAAGTAGATGAGCAAAAAATATTAGGCTATTCCTATAGATTCTAGATATAATTTGGCTCATCCACTACAAAACATCATTTGGTTCATTGATTATGATATAAATATACCCAATATCTATATTTTTTTTAATAGCAATTAGACTAACGGGAGCTTTGATTTGATTAACGGTCGATAAATGGTAATTAATTAGGCATTAATTTTTTACAAGTATTGATAAATAAGTACTTCGAAAAAAATTACAGCACAAAATGTGAATCTAATTCATCATTTAAACATTCGAGCCAGTTTGTCTAACCATGCGTGCTAAATCACTCCATGCCATTTTAGTATATTTTCTTTGAACATCAAACTCATAATTAAATCCATCTAACGGCATCAAAAAAATTGAATGGATAGCTATGAGTAATTGCCATTTTTTTACATAAAATCTTACAAAAAAACGTAATACCTTCAACGTAATTTATTCACAACTTTCCAATATTCTTTAATATCAGCTAATGGTATTTCAAAAGGCTCATATTTTGGATTAATAGAAATAAGCACTAACTTATTTACATTCTTTTTTATTTGTTTTATATAAATATTATTATCAGTATCAACTACAACAACCTTTTGACGTTCATTAATATTTCCCAGTAATAACTTTTCACATACTAATATGTCTCCATCCACATATAGAGGTTCCATACTTTGACCTTGAACACGGATTCCAATTCTATTTTTGCTAGCTATACCTTCTTTATATTTCCATTCTTCAATTTCGTGTCCCTCAACCGCATATTGATGCCCACTTTCTGTTCCTGCAATTGCATTAACAGGCAAAATTGGCAGATAATTATTAGTAATGGACTTAAAAATTTTAAATACTGATGACGAAATTTCGGAGCGCAATGTCATATAATCTTGATTAGATAAAATCCCATTATTTTTATCACGATCTAACTGATTATATCGATGTAATAACTTTATAACATCATCAATCAATTCATCAGAATCAAAAGAATCTTTAACAGCTCTAAGAAAAATATCGAGAGTTTTATCCGTATATAAGTTTTCCCAATGTTGCATTAATTTTTTCAACATAACGAAAAACATTAAAAACTGACAACATAGTCATATTGCAATTTACAACAATATTGACTAAAAACAAAATATACAATTATTTATAACAAATAAATCATCTCATTCCCCTCCAGCCCCTTCCAAAAAACTACCATACCCAATCATCACAAAAGAAACCAACAAAATCACCATTCCAATTGTCAAAATACGCTTAGTCGAAGATGAAATACCTTTCCATTCTTTAAAATAAATCCCCCACATGGTACTAAACAAAATGATAAAGCCCATGTGCAACGACCAACTCGCAAAACCAAATTTTTCACTCAAATAAGTAGCGCCCATTCCATAAAAGAAGAATTGAAAATACCAAGTGATTCCGCCAAGTGCCGCAAAAATATAGTTCTTACCTAAAGGAATATTTACAATCTTCCCTTCTATTTCTTTCGTATTTGATGTAAATTCTGAAAAGGTACCTTTTTTCGCACTCATATACATCGTCCATATATAATTTGATAATATTCCTCCTAAAAGAATAACTACTAAAATTACATTATTAACAAATCGTGGATTGGTACCTGCTGCTTCAGATAATTTTGCCATCGGTGCTCCTGCAGTTAATCCAAACGAAAAACTAGCACTTAATATTCCTGAAAATATGGCTACTCCTAGTCCTTTTATCAAATTAAACTCCTTAATTACATTTTCTTGATTCCCTAAAGCTAAATCTTTCTCTTTCGACATTCCCGCTTTTCCTATAAATGCAATTCCTATTAAAACCATAAAAATCCCTGCCATAGTCAATAATCCACCCGTTGTTGTAAATTTATCTCCAATACTTCCATCCAAAATAGGTGGAACTAAAGTACCAAATGCAGCTGTAAATCCAAGTGCAACTGCCATACCTAATGAAAGACCTAAATATCTCATAGACATTCCAAAAGTCAATCCACCTACTCCCCATGCCATTCCAAACAAAAATGTGTACATCATTGTCTCTGAATCAGTTGATGTCAAAACATGTATCAAGTCAGGCGTTGTCAAAAATGCTATTACCCAAGGAGCAAATAACCATGCAGCAAATCCCAAAACAGACCAAGCAGTCTCCCATGTCCAATTTTTTACAAAATTCATCGGAATATAAAATGATCCCGCTGCAAATCCGCCTATGGCGTGAAATAAGATCCCTAAAAATGCTCCCATACTTTTTAATTATTGAATGAATTATTGAATGAATGAATTATTGAATTATTGAATGCTGTTCTTACTGGTTTTTAATTATTGAATGAATGAATTATTAAGTTATTGAATGCTGTTCTTACTGGTTCCTATCCTAACGATTACCGAATTAAAAACTAAATGCATCTTTTTTACTAAAATTAAAATCCTGAAAATTCTGAAATTTTAAAAATCCTGATTCCGACAATTTTGAATACTTTTTTAAATTTCTAATTTCAATCCTTCAGAAATTCAATAACTCACCCCTAAGCTGCTTCAAAGTCCTTAGATAAAAGTTTCTTTGCCATGGCCAATTCTTCTTCCGTAAAAGGATTAGCTGTTGATGCAGAAACTGCACCTTCTAATTCAAATATATTTTTTGCTCCTGAAAGCACTGTCGAAACCCCATTTTGATCCAAAACCCAACGAAGTGCTGCTTGTGGCATATTGGTGATGTCATTTCTCAATAAGAACTTAAACTTATCCACTTGATCGATTCTTTCTGCTAATTCTTCTCGTGAATATCTAGCATTTAATGTTCCTTCTTTAAAAACGGTATCTTTTGTAAATACTCCCGCTAGAAATCCATTGGCTAAACATTCTCGTGCAACTACTCCGACTGGATATTCTGCCAATTCATTAATTAATTGCTGTGATTCTCTATTCATTAGGCTCAAAACGACTTGCACTAAATCAATTTTCCCTTCTTTTGCCCACAATCTCGCCATGTCTTCTGTTTGATGAAACATAGATATTGAATGTCCTACAAATCTTACTTTTCCTGACTTTTTTACTGCTTCAACGCCTTCCCATACATCATCATTGATTTCATCAGGAGAAAACGGTGAATGAAAAAATAATACATCAATATGGTCAGTTTGTAATCTTTTTAGACTTTCTTCAACGGAATTGATGATTCTGGATTTGTAAAATTGCGATGCTCCGCCTGCTACACATGGATTTCGTCCAAATTTAGTGGAAACGATGACTTTATCTCGTTTTCCTTTGATGGCTTTGCCCAATACAATTTCAGCTACACCGTCTTGTTTGTCTGTGCCATATTGTGGGGCAGTGTCAAGGTAGTTTACGCCTAATTCTATGGCTCGATGAATGGTTGCGATACCATCTTTTTCATCGACTCCACCATATACGTTATTTCCGAACGCCCACGTTCCGAGTCCTATTTCGCTTGTTTTTAATCCTGTTCTTCCTAATGTTCTGTAATTCATTTATCTACGGGTTAAAACCCGCAGCTAATGCGGGTGAATCCTTTGGATTCTTTGCTATAAATTATTTTTAATAAAAAATACACATTCGTACATGCTATCAATAAATTTTCAAATTATTGATATTTTCCAATCAAATCTGCCATCTTAATTTCTGCTTCTTTTAAAAAAGCTGTCACAATTTTATTTCCAAATTCCACTGTAGAAGGTCTAGGATCTCGTCCAGCAATTCCATCTTCTACTAGAGTAATTTCTCTATCTTGAGGTAAACGTTCCATGGCAATCAAATCTGGAGCATATACCATTTGTAATGAAGTTTCTCCTAATGCAGAGTGATTTGCGGTAAGCATTTCATCTGGTAAAATATCAAATTCTGCTAAAGACCAACAATATCTATTTGCATACTTTTTATTAAAATTATCGGCTACTTCATTCAAAATTTGAAAATGGGGCTCTCCTGCATGTCCTGTCAATATCACTATAATTTTAAAATCTTGCTCTACCAATTGTTCTAAATATTCTTCACATATCATTCGAATTAAGTTTTCTGAAAATTCGATGGAATGCTTTGGGAAATTGACTCCAGGATAAGTTTTGATGAGATTTGCGGCTAAATATATAGGTGGCATGACCAATCCGCCTACTTTTTTCGCCAAATCTTCACACATTCCGTGTGCTTTTATTCCATCTAATCCTATTGGATTGTGGTAACTGTGGTATTCTAATGCTCCCCAAGGAATATACGCAATGGGGTGTTTTTCAAAAACTGTTTCTATTTGATCGGGACGCATACGTTCGTAATTGCCCCATGTTTTATTTTTCATATTACGCGTTTTAACCTTAGCTAAAAAATGTCTGAATCAGGATTTTCAGGACCAGCCTGACTGCTGGCAGGTTTTAGGATTTTCAGGATTTTGATTATTTTTAAAAATTAAATTCATCTTCAAATCAAAATACGCATCCCTTCTAACAATCTTCAAATCTCCAAATTATTTGTAATCAAAAAATCTACTCCCAACTCCGATGCCAAATCAATGGATTTTGATTCTCATTATTCAATAAATCTCCTTCTTTCAAACTTGCAAAATACTCATCTGGCAATACATTTTGTTTTCCATTAAACGTACTTCCATCTGGCATAAAAGCACAGGTCATTGCTTTTCGTGTTTTTGTAGTCATATTTCCACTTGCGGCATGCAAACACATTCCATTGTGGAAAGAGCAACTTCCTGCTTTAATTACCGAAACTACTGGGTCAACCATAGCATATTTTGGATAATCCTTAAATATATCCCCCATATTGGCAGAAATCCCTGGCTCTTTAAATTTTGTATCCCGATGAGACCCTGGCATAAAATGTAAACATCCATTTTCAATAGTTACATCTTCCAAAGCTATCCAAATACTCAATGCTTCTCGATGCGTAAATGACCAAAAAGGTGTGTCCACATGCCATGCAGTAGGATTCCCCCAAGGTTGTTTGACTAGAGATTGATCATGCCAAGCTCGGATGCCTTCAGATTCTGAAAGTAAGGTTGCCATTTTTCCGATTTTTGGATCTAAAATGAGTTTTTTCACTTCTTTATCTGTCATCCAAAGATTGATAATTTGATCAAATACTTTCCCGAAATATTCAGCATCAGCATTGATTCCATCACTTTCTCCCGTTTTGACTTCTGAATGGGGAAATTTTCGTCCTTGACGATCGGCTACTGCTTTATCAATGGTTTTTTTCCAATGAGCGACTTCTTCTGGATTCAAAAAATCATCAATTATTATAAATCCATTTTTTTGATACTCATTTATTTGGGCTTGTGTAATTGTGGTATTCATATTTTTATATTTTTATTTTCAATGAGTTGAAACGAATGGTTAGTTTTGATTGCATCCATTTTAATATCAAAGTAATCATTTAAATATAGTTATAAAAGAGTTTCAAATGCCGTAGAAAAATAAGCCTTATCAATCTGTTTTTCCAATTCTGTATTCCCCTTTGCTTTCGCATAATTTATTAAATCTCCGTACAAATAAAAACTCAACCAAAAACCATTATTATATTTTTCTCTCAAACTTTTATTGCTTTTATATACAGCATACCATTCTGTATTTAATCCATATTTTTCTGCTGCCTTTACGCCATTCATAGCATTTCCCCACATGCCATCCGCCATTTTTTCATATAAATCTTGATAATCTTCATAGGACATTTTTGCAGTATTGTAAATATCTGCCTTATCGTCAATCCCCAGTGATATTAAGCTTTTTACTGTTTCAAAAACGTGATCTCCATCTAAATCCATGCTGATTTTATCCATAAAACCGTTACCGTCCGTATCTTCATACTTCATGGTGCCAAATAAATTTGGTTCTGCTTTATCGAAATCTTCGGGTTGTAAATTTGGACCACGCCACCCTTGCCATCCTTGGAAATAAGTCGCATTTTGATCAATTCTCCAATAGCCCAATTCTGCTCCATACAAATGAATCTTGCAATCTAATGGAGAAATATACAATTGTCCTTTACCTGAAAAATCAGTATCCCATTCTCCACGATCTCCAGCGGGATCTGCTTGTGGATTATGATCCAAACCACCATTTTTTGTTCCAATTTTAAATGGATCTTTATTATCATAAAATTCTACACGTTCCCATCTTTGGCAATCGTCATCTTCATCAAAAACCAACCAGCATTCTTGCCATTCCCCTTTTTCAAAAGTCAAATCGTAGGCAGTTTTGTGATCTGGATAAATCAATTGATTTAATCGTCTCCAACGATCATCTTCAAAGAATTTGTTGGCGGCAGGAAGTCCTTTTAGATTATTATATTTATGAACCTGATTGGAATAATCAAAACCTTTTCCTTTGAATTTTAAACTCATATCATAATCCAATTCATTTTCTGGACGAGTATCATTATCCATATCAAAGGTCATTTGCACCATTGAAATTTTATGACTAAAATCCCATTTTTGTTTGGGATTCCTACGATCTGCAATTTCATAGGGCTCATCGACTAGACGAATAGCCATTTCTGTCAATCCATCCTGATCAGGATCAAACCACAGAAAAGGATTCTCCCAATTGTACGTCAAATCCCGTAAATTCCAAGTCGTAATATGTACCTTGAGCATCGTGCTTTTTCCATTGTAATCCGCAAAGAAATTGGCTCTCCCAGAATGATCCCACCCTTCAAAACTAAGCTCATCCCAATCAATATAGGAAAAAACACCATCTCCATCATTGTCTAAAAACCAAATATAATGAGATTCCCATTTTCCAGTAAAATCCATTGCTCCATTATCAACGATGGCTTGTAAATCAGCTTTCCCATCTCCATCCTCATCTACCCAATCAATAATCAAATCCAATTCACTACCATATTTCCCATCATTATTGAGATCAATCATGACACAATCATTGTCCAAATCTCCTTCAATGTCTCCATTTTTCATATCATCATCATCGTCTATCCATTGAACTTTAATTCCGTTTGGAAGTGTTGATTGAAGAATATCAGGATCTCCATCTTTATCTAAATCTAGATATTTAATAGAATTCTCTTTAGGCATTGGCAAACGAAAAGGAGTCAAAACTTTATCCAATTGTCCATTTCTATACTCTTTTTCATCCTGAGCATGTCCTATAAAACTTGACAATAAAAATATGAGTACAATGTATTTTATCATTTCAACTATCCTTTATTTTAAAATCATCTACAATAACCAAATATTTTATCGAAAATACAACTATTTAAAGAAAGTTATGCAATCGTTTGTGTAAAATTTTGTAAAGTGTGTGATTAAACTAATTATCACCTCCACTAAAACGAGATATAGTCTTTCCTAGGAGTAATTCCCAATTCGTAATTCCTAATTTCCCATAGGCATCAAATACTCATAATCAACAAAATCAACAGCCCCATTCCCCACCTGAATATATCTCCTACTCACTTGCGGAATATCATCCAACCCGTCTTCCAACATTTCAGACAAAATCATATAACCACCCTTTTCAGGCATTTGAATAGAAATAATTATTTCTTCTTGCCAAAAAGCATCTACTTCAATATCCTTTTTCGTTTCAAAAACAATTTTATTATCCTTGTCAATCAGTTTTACCGTCAATTTGCCCTTTTTCTTTTTATTTGAATCATTCACCGCCAAAAGATGAATCATAGAAGCATCAAAATAATCTGGATTTTTTAAATATCTCGCATCTTGCTCATCAACAAAAACGGCAAACGGGCGGCAAGTATGATATTGTACCAAAAGTGCTTGCGATGGTTCCAAATTTTTAATGGATCCCTTGAACCAATCGCCGGTATAACCATGATTATTGGAAAGGTAAGCAAATGTTGCTATACCATCTGACTCACGTGTGCTACGAATTATTTCACTTTCTATTGCCAGCATATAGGCTTGAAATGCCCAACGCTCCTTAGAACTAGCATTTTTACCTAGAAAATATTCATAAATATCTCGATTTTCATACAATTGTTTACCATCAGGCTCATAGGACTCATAATTCTTTTTATAAGGTGTAATATCATCCTTTGTAAAATTTCCAAAAGTACGAATTCCTGATCTTGTACCACTCCTATCCTGCCACAACCAACCAAATTCATTGGTGATAATCGGTGTAGTGGCTTTTGAAAACTGCGTAATTCCATCATACTTCTTCTGTAATTTCCCAAACCGAAATGCCGGTATATGTTGATGTACCCAATCATCTGTCACCCACCACCCATGTGCCAATGGATACCAATGAATCTCTTCCATTTCTAATTTAGATACATCTTCCCGTTTCATGAATCCGACATCCCAAATACGAGTTGGATCTAATTCTTTTAATTGGGGAATCAATACATTACCAATATAATCTTGTTTTTGCTCATTCAAAGCATCCCAAATAATGATACTTGGATGATTACCATCCGACCAAATCCAATCCGTATATTCCACTTCATATTGTGCAGGACGACCACGCAAATTCCACATTAGATATTCATTTTGAATCATAATTCCGTGTTTGTCCGCCAATTCATACCAAAATTTAGGCAACAATCCAATACTCACTCTAAAGAAATTCCAACGCATCGCCTTTGGGATATTGACCATTAAATTTTCAACCCATACTTTATCCCAAGGCAAATGCTGTCTTTCCCTATCTTCAAAAAATCGATTCAACGTGATGGTCGAACCAAATAAATTAATCTGTTTTCCATTCAAATAAAAATCTTTCCCAACCGACTCGAAATCTCTCATTCCAAAAGTATATGTCTCTTCATCATAATCTCCAATCCAAGTTTGCGTATCCGCAGGACGAATAGATTCTTTATTTCCATAATTGGTAAAGAATTTTCGTTTTGAAACAACTTTAATTACGGCTTCATACAAAAATGGATTTTCTGGAGACCATGATTTTGGGTCTTTTAGGGGTATTTCATATTCTAAAATATTGGATTGTTGACATTGAATTTTGCCTTCTAACTCAAATACTTTTGAAACTACTTTTTTTGAATTTTTTTCTCGAATTTGAGTTGTCAAAGCATATTCAATTTCTGAATACTCCATATTTCGTTCTAAAATCTTCGCATAATTCTCTAAATTCACCTTTACAGTTACTTTTTCATCTTTAAAACTAGGTGAAATCAAGGCTCGATGTACTTGAATGGGTGCACCAAACTCAATCCATAAATCATCCCAAATCCCTGGAATATCAGAATATTTCTCCCTATCAAACCCTGTTGCCGCTTGCTTGGGCAACCACGCTCTTTCTCCCAAACGAATGAGCAATTCATTTTCTCCCTTTTTCAAAAATGGGGTCAAATCAGTATCAATGGGCACATTACACTGCATATAAGTTCCACAATCATGGCCATTCAAAATAACTTGCGTATTGTATCTTGATTTTAATAATTTCAAAATGGCAAATTTATTTTCATAACCTTGTGGCACATTAAAGGTAAATCTATACCAATTATACCTAGGCTTGTGCTGTCCAGAGAAATATAAATCATATTGATCAATCTTGGGTATTGCCAAATCTATTAGCCCAGGAACGGGTATTTTTCTTGTAAATTCTTGTGGAGGAAAGGCGGTTTCTGTTTGATCGAAATCTACTGTTCCATTTAGACTCAATTTGTAGGAAGATTGAGCATAAACCGAAAAATTAATCAAAACAACTAGGTAAGTAAGTATATATTTCATGATTTATGATTTATTTTTTAGTTTTTCAATCAGATTATTTTCTAATTCTTCAATTGATGGTAATTTAGTTTTTAAATTATGTGGTATTGCTTCCGTCAATCGATATTCACTTATACCTAAAGGTTTATTAATATCTCTTAACGAATATTCAACTTCTATACTGTCCTTCATTTTACAAAGAAGAATTCCAATCGAAGCATTATCTCCATCTTTTTTTAATTGAGTATCTACAGCAGACAAATAAAAATTCAATTTGCCAGCAAATTCAGGTTTAAATCTTCCAGACTTCAACTCTACAACAATAAAACATCTTAATTCAATATGATAAAATAACATATCAATAAAGTAATCCCTTTCACTAACTTCAATTTTATACTGCCTTCCTACAAAAGCAAAGCCCTTTCCAAGTTCAAGTAAAAATTTTGTAATATGCTTTACTAATTCGTCTTCAATCGCCTTTTCAAGAGCATCTTCTTCTAATCCTAAAAAATCAAAATTATAAGGATCTTTTAAAATACTATTCGCCAGATTTGACTGTTTTTGGGGTAACGTCGATTCAAAATTTGTAATTGCTTTCCCTTTTCTTTGGTAAAGGTTAGATTTTATTTGAATTTCAAGGGTATCTCTAGACCAACTATTGGAAATAATCTCATGAACATAAAACAGTGCTTCATTAATATCTTGGGTCTTAGAAATAATCAGTCTATTGTGACCCCAAGGAATTTGTGCCACAACTTGTGGCACACTTTCAAACTTTTGAGAATAAAAAAGATACCACTGTCGCATTGCATAGATATTACGCCTAGAAAACCCTTTTAGATTAGGAAATTCATGCTTTAAATCAACTGATATTCTATCAATTATTTTTGCTCCCCAATCGGATTTTTGTTGCTTGGTATGAATTCCTTTTCCAATGTCCCAATACAATTCAAGTAGGCTTGAATTAATAGACAAAGCTATTTGAGTCCTTGCACTATGAACCTTAAATTTTATTTCTGAGATCCACTTTATATATTCTACATTATCTATACTATTCTTGTCCATTAATTACAGATTTTTCATTTCATTCATCCCTGATTTCAAATCCAATTCCTTTCCCTTATATTTAAAAGTACCTCTCAACCCTTTCGGTAAAATAATTTTCCCAGTAACTTTTTTCCCATTTCGATGTAAATCCAGCTGAATTTCTCCTTTCTGATGTGGAAAACTCGCCTTAATATCTTCTAATTGTCCAAAATTGGGTTCTATCAATACGGATGTAAATCCTGGACTTTCTGGTTGAATTCCCGCTATTGTATGCAACATCTCAAAACACGGACTCGAACTCCAAGCATGGCAATCCGAACGTGGATTTTTATCTGTTTCACCAAATGTAGTCATCCCTTGAGATAACATATACTTCCAAGGGGATAACTGATTCATATACACATCGCCCATTCCCACTTTTTGCAAGGCACGAGTTAGATAATATTTAAAATAAACCGAGGTTTGAATCAAAGAAGTATCCTTCAAAATTTGCTTCATCAAATATTTTTGTTTCCCTCTAGGGACAGCATCGGTCAAGATGGCAAAAATATTGGTATGCTGTGAAAAAACATCTTTTTCTGGTCGTTCGGCAATCATCATTTTTGTTGGATCAAAACAATTTTTATAAACGGCTTTTTTAACATTTTCTGCCAATTTTGTATATCGATCTGCTGTATCATCCCAATGATAATATCGGTACAATTCTGCTGCATTTTGGAGTGCTTTTACATATTGCAAACTTACATTGGCGGAATGACCATCATCAGCTCCAGGTGGGATTCCATTTTGAAATCCTTTAGTCCAATCCGTAAAATTCCACCATTCTAATGGACCCAACATGCCCGTCTTATCTATTTTTTGTTCAAACCATTCTAAAACAGTTTTCATCCCTGGTAAAAATTGGCGTAAAAATTCAGGATCATCTCGATACATGTGATAATCATGAATCATGTCCACCCAAAGCAATGAATATGTGGGTATAACTTGCACAATATAGGAAGGAAATCGACTTGCAGTCAATCCCATAGGCAACCGAGAATCATCAAAGGATTTTATCGCTTTTCTCATCAAATGATCATCTCCTGAAACATAGATTGATACCATAGATTCTATTCTTGAATCTCCTACATATTGCAATTGTTCATAGTAAGGATCAATAAATATTTCAGTAGAAGAATTTCGTAATGTTCTCCAAGAAACATCCCATATTTCATCCAATTCTTGATTATTCGCTTGAAAACTTGCTTTTTCTTTAAACGGATAGGCAGTATAAACACCATAAAAATCATCGATGACCAATGATTGATTCTTTGTTTCTATATCTAGTTGTACAAAACGATAAGTACGCATTGCCAAAGGCTTGAATTTTCGATTGTCACCTCCATCAGGATAAACTATATCATAATAACCACGAATCTCTTTTTTATCCCAATCCTTATTTCGATGTCCTTTTTCCCATCCACCATGTGCTGAATGTGTCTTAGATTTACTCCAAAAAAGTGCTTCTGCATAAGTGATTTTTATTTTTGAATCCTTCCCTTTACTCCATAGTAATTCAGGATATCCAATAGTATGATGTGCTTGATCCAATAATACAGTCGCCTTGGTATTGGGTGGAATAATCAAAGCGTCATTTCCTTTATAAAAATTGGTATTTTGGGAAACGTTTTCTGTGCGAATGACTTTTTCAAAACGAGTAATTTCTTCTTCCATAAACGGAATTTCTCTAGGAACAAGATACCAAGTACTTCCAAAAAGGAATCCACGTCCTACGGCAAATTCTACTGTTGCTGCACGGGGGCTTACCCATTTGCTATCGTCATAATCCACTTGATTCCATCCCCAAGGATATTTAGATGCATCTAAGATATCTCCTGGACCTGCAGCATAATAACCACCCACTGAATCACTTGTAAACGGAATAAAATCAAACCCAAAATTCTTTGTAATTTTCCAAGTATCATCAGTATCCGTGTTTACATTTACTACATTGGTAGAATCACCTTGTAAAATAAATGCCGTTTGAAAGCTATGTTGTGCAGCGTGTTTGAATTCTCCAAAATTGACCACTTCGGCAGCGATATTATTTTTTCCTACTTGGAGTACATCTGCAATATCGACCGTTTCGTAACGCCAATGATTAATATCTCCCCTTGCAGGTCCATTGCTTACCAATTTTCCATTGACATACAATTTATAGCGATTATCTGCTGAAACATATATTTTAAAATGCTTAGGCTTTGTATCCAAATCAAAATTTCTACGATATAAAAAGACGCCATAATCTACATTGGACTCCGTTGGATGGGTGAGCCATTTGGCAAACCATGCGTGTTTGAGTTGAGCAACTGATTTTCCTTCGTAATTTATTTTTACGGTTGATTCTTGGGCATTTAGAATAGAAATTCCAAATGCTACGAATATTGCAGTAAACAATATTACAGGTCTTATTTTATTCATATTTCTAAATTTGTCTCCAAAATAAGAAATAAAATTAGAAAGGTGCAAACGATTGCGGAGAAAAGGTATAAGGTATAAATTCTTGGGATGTTTTTCGAATACTTTTTAAAGTCCAATGAAATTTATTTCGTTGTAAACGCTTACTTTTCTTACTGACCTTGTATGGCTTCAAAAAGTTTTTATATGTTTACTAGATACTACCTTATTCTGATTTT
>CAMZLN010000263.1 GCA_947311465.1 uncultured Saprospiraceae bacterium | reverse complement strand
GGGGACATTCAAGGGAAGGCACCGCTGGCGGAATAAGTTTTTTTGCCTGTCTTCCTAGCGGTCAGCAGGTAGGCCTAGCGTTTTTTGTTTCTTTTTGTGCCTGCCTACCTTTTTGGTAAGGCAATGACAAAAAGAAAGCCGCCGGCAGGCATATCAGAATAGTTTTATCTTAAAATATTCCTAACGCATTGTTGAAGTAAAAGAGCAAAAATAAAAAACATAGTTTAAGTTGAATAATAAGAAAATATGAACAAAACAATACAAACGATAATCAAAGGAGCAGCAATGGGCATGGCAGAAGTAATCCCTGGTGTTTCAGGTGGAACAATCGCTTTCATCACTGGAATTTACGAACGATTACTCAATGCGATAAAAGGAATCGGCCCAGCTTTGTTCACCAGTTTTAAAAAGGATGGATTCAAAGGAATGATTCAGGCAGTGGATGGAATATTTTTAGCGAAACTCCTAGGGGGAATGGTTTTAGGAGTATTGATAGGGGTCTTTTCAATATCCTACCTATTGGAAAATTATCCTCCTTTGGTATGGGGATTCTTTTTTGGACTAATCATCGGTTCTGCGATTTATATTTTTAGAAAAATCACCGATTGGAGTTGGACAAAAATAGTGGCATTTATTTTAGGTACTGCCTTCGCTTATGGAATAACAACCATAGCACCCAGCAACGGGTCAGAATCCTTAATTGTCGTCTTTTTAGCGGGCGTAATTGCTATATCGGCATTGATTCTTCCAGGTATTTCAGGCAGTTTTATGCTTTTATTAATGGGGATGTATTCCTTTATTATCACCGATACTTTGAAGGGATTTTTGAAGACATTTGCCTTTGATAAGTTGGTTACTCTTATTGTTTTTGCTTTAGGATGCCTTACGGGGTTGATGACCATCTCAAGGTTGTTGTCTTGGACATTTAAAAATTATAAAAATGTAACTTTGGCAGCACTAGCAGGATTTATGGTTGGATCTTTGAATAAAATTTGGCCATGGAGAATTCCTACAAAATGGTTGGAAGATGCGGCTGGAAATGTTATTATGAAAGATGGTCTTCCTAAGAAAATTATCATGGAAAAGAATGTTTTACCTACGGAATATGAACAATTATCGAGTTTGCCGAGTTTTATGTTAGGAACAATTGTATTAATTGTCATTGGATATGGAGTAGTTATATTGATGTCTAAAATGGAGAAGAGTGAAGTTGCGGAGTGAAAAAATCATGAAGTTTATTAAGTGAAATTGGGATATGAAGAAATACGGACTTATTGGCTATCCATTGGGGCATTCTTTTTCTAAGAAGTACTTTACCGAAAAGTTCAAGGTAGAAGGTATTGATGATTCTATTTATGAATTACATGCTTTAAAAAGTATTGCCGAGTTTCCAAAATTATTAAAATCTACTCCAGAGTTAGTCGGACTCAATGTGACGATTCCTTACAAGCAAGATATTATTCCATATTTAGATGAATTGGATTCAACAGCAGCAGAAATTGGTGCGGTCAACACCATCAAATTTTCAAAAGGAAAGTTGATTGGTTTTAATACTGATGTGATTGGGTTTGAAAATTCCTTAAAAGCATTTATAACAAATTGTAAAATACATAAAGCCCTGATTTTTGGAACGGGTGGCGCGTCTAAGGCGGTTACCTATGTTTTGAATAATATGAATATAGGTACTCAATTGGTTTCAAGACTAAAAACTGAAAATACTTTAGATTATAATAACATTAAAAGCCTGGACTTAGAAAAGTACAAACTCTTAATCAATACAACTCCATTAGGTACGTTTCCAAATGTGGATTCTTGCATTGATATTCCTTATTCAAAATTAACTTCCAACCATTTTTTATACGATTTGGTTTATAATCCCGAAGAAACTTTATTTATGAAAAAGGGAAAAATGAATGGTGCTAAAGTGGTGAATGGATTGGAAATGTTGGTTGGTCAGGCGGAAGCTGCTTGGGAAATATGGAATGATTGACGACTGTTTTAGGGTTAGAGAAATGTTAATTCTACTGTATTTTAGGTTAAGCATCAAATTTAATTTAAAGAATTTTACTTCGGCTTTAGCAATTAGTAGTTATTATTTGTACAAATTGTTCGGCAACGTTTCTGATTTTAAAGTATAAGTTTATAATTGTATTTTGTAGCTTTGTCGTTTAAATTAATTAGTAGAGAATTATGGCAAAAATTAAAATTGAAAATTTTGGTCCAATAAAAAAAGGATTGCAAGATAATGATGGTTTTATATTTATTAATAAGGTAACTATTTTTATTGGCAATCAAGGATCAGGAAAAAGTACTATTGCTAAATTAATTTCTACTCTTAGTTGGCTAGAAAAAGCATTATTAAAAGGACAAGTTAAAAAAAATCAAATTAGTTCTTTAAAAAAGTTTGTTCAATACTCTGAATATCAAAATATACATGAATATTTTAGAGATGATACGGTGATAGAATATAGAGGAGATACGCTAAGTTTTAGTTTAAAAAAAGGTAGTATTACAATTAAAATAGAAAAAACGGATGAGTTTTTTCTTCCCAAAATTATGTACGTTCCATCTGATAGAAATTTAATAAGTGCAGTCCGAAATGTAAGAAATTTAAAAGGACTTCCAGGTACTCTATACACTTTTTCTGATGAATTTTTAAAAGCAGTAAGTAGTATAAAAGGAAAAACAGAACTACCTATTAATAATGTTAAATATGAATTTCATAAACTAAACCAACTTTCATATATTATAGGAGAAGACTATAAATTGCGTTTATCAAATGCATCAAGTGGTTTTCAGTCTTTAGTTCCACTTTTTAT
>CAMZLN010000262.1 GCA_947311465.1 uncultured Saprospiraceae bacterium | reverse complement strand
GTCAACTCATCTAGGCTCGACTTAGGAGAGCCGACTCATCAAATTATCAACTTATCAAATATTCGATTATTCCATACGGTATCATACAAACTACGCTTCGCTGTTTGGTCAAAATGAAATAAATTTCATTTGTCCTTTTAAGGTCTGATGAAATTTATTTCGTCATATCATGAATAAAAACATTCAAAAATCATTTGTCCATAGGTCTATCTCCCCATTAATTTGTCAATAGCTTTAATCTCATCATCATTCAATTGCTTAAAATTTCCCATTACATGAGTAATAAACTGAATTTTTGAACTCATTTCAAAAACTTCCATTTTGTCGTATGCTTCAAAAAGCGTTTTTCCAACGGTCAAAATACCATGATTTTCCAATAAAATGATATCCGTTTTGAGAGCTGCCTTCGCTGCTGAATTGGCTAGATTTTGTGTACCCATTAATTCATATGGAGCGAGTATAGGATTTCCTATAATGGCTCTTGCTTCGCCTGTTAAATTTGATAGAACTGGAACTTTTGAAACACAAAAACTGGATGCGAAAGCTGGGTGCGCATGCGTAATAGCGTTAATATCTGGACGTGCTCGATATATCGCAAGATGCATTTCCGTTTCCATACTCAATTTAATCTTTGGATTTAGATTTTCTCCTTGTAGAGAAACCAAACCGATATCTTTTTTCTTGAGTCGTCCTTTATCCAATTGAGAAGGAGTGATTGCAATGGTGTTTTTATCAATTTTACAACTGACATTCCCTCCTGAGCAAGTGGTTAATCCTTGTTTGTAAAGCCGACGCATATAGTAAGCTACATTTTTCTTAATTGATTGTTTAAGCATCGAGAAGTTGTTTTTGTTCTGGAAATAAGTTTAATAATTCTTTTTCGGTTGCACTACAAATGCCCCTTTCTGTAATTAAAGCGGTTACATATTTGGCGGGGGTTACGTCAAATGCAAAATTTGATGCTGGACTTTCATCTGTAAATAATTGTACTTTTTTAATTTCATTTTGATGAAGTCCTTGAATAAATTTTACTTCTTCGGCACTTCTTTCCTCAATGGGGATTTCTTTGATCCCATCAGAAATACTCCAATCAATAGTTGATGAAGGAAGCGCTACATAAAATGGAATATTATTATCATAGGCCGCTAATGCCTTCAAATAGGTACCTATTTTATTAGCAACATCACCATTTCTAGTAGTTCTGTCACTTCCTACAATGACCATGTCAACAAGACCATGTTGCATTAAATGTCCTCCTGCATTGTCTGAAATAACGGTATGTGGAACGCCATGTTTAGCCAATTCCCAAGCAGTCAATCTTGCTCCTTGATTTCGTGGGCGAGTTTCATCTACCCATATATGCACAGGTAGTCCTGCATCATGTGCAAGATAAATTGGAGCAGTAGCGGTTCCATAATCATCTGTGGCTAACCAACCGGCATTGCAATGTGTCAAAATATTTATAGTTTTGTTTGGTTTCTGACTCGCCAATTTTTCAATAAGGGTCTTTCCATAAGTACCAATGGCCAAGCAATTTTGAATATTTTTGTTTTGATAATTTAAGGCCGTTTCTAAGGCAATAGCAACTTGTTCATCAATATTTGATTTTGCAAAAATTGCATTGGTCATTAAATCAATGGCATAAAATAAGTCAACAGCTGTAGGTCTAGATGTTTTCAAATACTGGGCAGCTCTTTCTATAAAGGAATTAAAACCAACTTCATTTCTTGCTTCAACACAAGCAATATACATCCCAAAAGCTGCTGTAGTTCCAATAAGCGGTGCTCCTCTGACCAACATGTTTTGAATGGCATAATGAAAATCTTCTGTATTTGATAAAGATTTTATTTGAAAGCCAAAGGGTAGATAGCGTTGATCGATTATCTGAACAACTTCTGAATTTGTTGGGTCAAGCCAAATGGCAGTAAAATGTTTTCCGTCAATTTTCATTTTGATAAATTAATAATTAATCAATATCCCGTTTCTCTTAAATTTAATACATTCAGCATTTTATCAAAAAGAGCTGTATTCTCATATATCCCTCCAAAGACTTCTGATCCAGGCCCAAATGCAAAAACAGGAATTAATGCAGCAGTATGATGACCAGTTGTAAATGCAGTAACAAGATTACCCATTTTTGATTTTGGATTAATTGCAAACCCTCCAGTTTCATGATCTGCAGTTACAATGACCAAGGTTTCACCATCTTTTTTTGCAAAATCTAGTATTTTTCCAAGGGTCTTATCAAAATCTAACATCTCGGTAATAATATAATCCGCATCATTGGCATGGCCGCCCCAATCAATTTGAGAACCTTCAATCATAACGAAAAAACCTTTGTTATTCTTGTCTTTTTGATTTAAAAATTCAACAGCTTTTTGACTTATCTCAGGTAAGTAGTTTCTTCCATCTAATTGTTTTGAGGGATCTCCTTTTGCCGTTAATATTCCATATTGTTCATGTGGAAAAGGATTTATGTCATTCAAATTGATAAAATCTGATGAATCTTGAATCATGTATCCTTTTGCCTTCAACTCTTCAATTAAATTTCTTCCATCTGCTCGGTGATTAAAAAAATTAAGTCCTCCTCCAGCAAAAAAATCAACCCCCGAATCTAATAATTCAAGTGCAATCTCTTCGTACATGTGTCTTTCTTCCACATGAGCATAATAGCAGGCAGGCGTTGCATGTACAATAGTGGATGTAGCTACTAATCCCGTTTTTAAACCTTTTTCTTCCGCAATTTCTAAGATAGTTTTCAGCCGATGTTTCTCGTTATTAACAGAAATCGCTCCATTGTAAGTTTTTTTACCACACGCAAAAGCTGTTGCTCCTGCTGCGGAATCAGTTACTAAATTATCGGATGAATATGTTTTATGAAGACCTATTACCTTGAATTCTTCTAAATTTAATTTATTATTATTTGAAAACAAACCTGCTGTGATTTGGGAAATGCCCATTCCATCTCCAATCAGGAAAATAATATTCTTTGGTTTTTTTATAGGGCTTGCTATTTTTTGTGTTTTCGGGGGAATAACTCTTTTGGAAGAATCACAGCTGAAAATTAATATTATTAATATAGGAAAAAATATACTTTTCATAAATTCTTATTTTTTGTTTTTTTTTGTAAAAATAACCGAATTATTAATAAAATAGATATCCTTGTTGATGGTAATAATCAAATTGCCATAAATCGTTTTCCCGGTAGGGGTTTGATTAGTCCTTTAAATTCTAATCCTAAAAGTAAAGCTGCCATTCTACTGGGAGTAGATTTCATCTGAAAAGTGAGACGATCAATTCCGATAGATTCATATTCTCTTAAGCAGCTGATAAGTTCTTTTTCATTGTCATCTAATTCAACAAATAATTTGGTTTGTCGGTTTTTAGTATCTGCTTCATCCCATCTCATAACATATCCAATGTCTTTTGCTGTTTCTAAAAGCGCAGCTTGGTGGGATTTAATGAGTAAATTACAACCTTTAGAATAGGTATCTCCAATGCGACCAGGAATGGCAAATACATCTTTATTGTAGTTATTCGCATATTTTGCAGTGATGATTGAACCTCCTTTTATTGCAGTTTCAACTACGATTATAGCGTCACTTAATCCCGCAATAATCCTATTTCTCATAGGAAAATGCATCTTTTCTGGTCCAGATTCGAATCCATGCTCTGTTAAAAGTCCACCATGTTCAATCATTTTTTCTGCTAGTGATCTGTGTTGTGGTGGATAAATATGTTTAAATCCATGCCCTAAAACACCGATAGTTGGTAATCCAGTATTAATACTAGTTTTATGTGCTAAACCATCTACACCATGAGCAAGTCCACTGATGAAATAGGGATTATATATTGCCAAATCCTTTACCAATTGCTCTGTAATTATTTCCCCTTTTGGAGAAACTTTTCTAGTACCTACAATACCTACATTTCTATAATGATTCAAATCTGCATTTCCTTTATAATATAAAATTATTGGAGAATCATGATATGGACTAAGTCTTTTGGGATAATTATCATCCAGAAAATAAAAAACTTTTATATTATTTTTTGCTACAAAGGTTAATTCTTTTTGGGCATCTTTTAATGCATCCCCTTTGAGAATATATTGTGCATTTCTTGGACCTATTCCTGGTATTTTTAGCAGCTTTTTCTTTGAAGTATTAAAAACTTCTTTGGCTCCACCACAATAGCTTATGATGTTTTTTCCATTTACAGCGCCTATATTTGGAATTTTTGTAATCGCAATCTTGTATAACATGGAATTATCCATTATCTTAGTATTTAAGAAGGTTGTATAATGATTTTAAATCATTACATTTAAAAACTTAATTAGCAGTAAGAAAATTGATTAGCAGTACGAAATGAACATGCAAGTTAATACAATTTGTATTAAATAAAAAATAATGGCAAAGAAAAGTATTAAAAAAAAATCAATAAAACCTAAAACAAAGAAAACTAAATCGACTTTTCCAAAAGGTGAAATACTAATGATTGTTGTGCTTTTTGCATCTTTTATTATAATTGCTGTATCTAAATGTAATTCAAAAAAATTGGAAATGAATGATAATAAGCAATTCATCCAGGAAGTTGTCCCTTCTGATACAATTGTTTTAGTTGAGTCAAATCCTGTCATAAATCAGAAGCATATTATTGATACATCTAAAATTGTAATCTCTACTCCTGAGGCATTATCAGATTTTAGTAGACTATTTGTAGTTATGGATAGTTTGAAACTTAGACAAGGTCCACATCTAGATAGTTCGATTATACAAAGATTGATGATTGATGAGTCTGTATTTTTTATGAATGAAATTACAGATTTTACGCAAAAAATTACTTTGAAATCAAGATTATTTGACGAGCCATGGATTAAAATTAAAACTAAAAATGGTAAAATTGGGTGGTCGTATGGAGCAGGATTAAATTTTTATCGAAGGAAGAACAAAAAATAGTTTCAAGAAAATTTCAGTTTTTGCGTTACTTTTTTAATATTTGACGGTCAATAGGACGTAAATTATTTATTTTATCTAAACTAAAACGAAAAACGATGTTAAAAGAGTTTAAAGATTTTATCATGACAGGCAATGTCATTGATTTCGCAGTTGCAGTAATTATGGCTGGTGCGTTAGGAGCAGTTATTAATGCTTTTGTTGCTAAAGTTGCAATGCCAGTTGTTGGACATTTTGCTGGAGGAGCTGATTTTGCTAATTTAAAAGTTGTACTTGATGAGGCAACTGTAGATGCAGCAGGAAAAGTGACAAAAGCAGAAAATGCAATTATGTATGGAGAGTGGATTAACACTATTATCAATTTATTGATTGTAGGTTTTGTTATGTTTTTAATTGTAAAAGCTTATAACAAAACTAAAGCTCCAGTCGAAGAAGCTGCACCAGAAGGACCTTCTGAGGATATTGTATTATTGACTGAAATTAGAGATGCGTTGAAGAAGTAATTTCAATTTGCATTTTGAATAAAAAAAAGAGTATCGAATTTGTTTTCGATACTCTTTTTTTATTCTTTTCTATGTTTTTTATTCTCTGAGTTTACGTCTAAGAATTTTACCTACGTTTGATTTTGGTAAGTCTTTAATAAATTCTACTGCTTTTGGTACTTTATAACCAGTAAGATTTTTTCTGCAGTGGGCGATTATTTCATCTTTATTAAGTGATTTATCTTTTTTAACTACAAATATTTTAACAACTTCCCCTGATTTTTCACTTGGAATTCCGATTGCTGCAACCTCTAACACTTTTGGGTGGGCCGCTACAACATCTTCTATTTCATTTGGAAAAACATTAAATCCTGAGACGAGAATCATATCTTTTAATCGATCTACGATTTTAAAAAAACCATCTTCCATCATCACTCCTATATCTCCTGTTCGTAACCATCCACCATCAATAATAGTTTCAGCAGTAGCTTCGGGTCTATTGTAATAGCCTTTCATTACTTGTGGCCCCTTTACTTGAATTTCTCCTCGTTCCCCAACTGGAGCTATTTCTCCATTTTCCATCATAATCCGTAAATTTGTGGATGGAAGGGGTAACCCCACACACCCTAGACGGCCTTTTCCTAAACCTAATGGATTTACTGTTACAACGGGTGCAGCTTCTGTCATTCCATATCCTTCAGATAATTGAATACCAGTTACCTTTTGCCATTGTTCAGCAATTGCTTTTTGAACTGCGGCTCCTCCTCCAAGAGCAATTTTTAAATTAGAGAAATCTAAAGTTTGAAACTCTTTATTATTTAAAAGGGCATTAAAAAGTGTATTGACGCCTGTTGTTAAATTTACTTTATATTTATCAAAGGTTTTTACCAATTTGGGTATATCCCTTGGATTTGTTACTAATATATTGTGTACTCCATTACTCATCAAGGCTAGACAATTAACTGAAAATGCAAAAATATGATATAGAGGTAATGGACAAAGTGCCGTATCATTTCCTCCATCAGTATGTGGTGCCATCCATGCACTGATTTGAAGCATATTGGCAATCATATTTTTATTGGTCAACATTGCCCCTTTTGACACTCCTGTTGTGCCACCTGTATATTGTAATAGTATGACGTTATCTGAGGTATTCTCAAAAGTTGGTAAAGAGAAACTCTTACCTGCTTTCATCGCTTGTTTAAAAGATACAATGTTTGGAAGATTATATTTTGGGACTAGTCTTTTGAACTTTCTGATTACAAAATTAACTATTGGTCCTTTTATTCCTAGCATTTCTCCAATGCTTGTTAGAATAATGGTTTTAATTTGAGTTTTTGGAAGAATTGTTTCAAGATTGTATGCAAAATTTTCGGCTATAATAATTGCCTTTGCCCCTGAATCATTAAATTGATGAAGCATCTCCCTAGGTGTATATAAGGGATTTGTGTTTACTATAACAAGTCCAGCTTTTAGTGCTCCGAAAAGTGCAATTGGATATTGAATCAAATTGGGCATCATCAAGGCAATCTTATCTCCAGGTTCTAAGCCTCTTGAACTTAGATAAGCACCAAATTGAGTTGAATAGTTGTCTAATTCTGTAAAACTAATCGTTTTACCCATACATGTGAACGCAGGTTTTGAATTGAATTTCTTAAATACTTGTGATGTCATTTCAAGAACACTAGAAAATTTATCTACATCAATATTAGCAGGTACGCCGCTTGGATAAATCTTCAACCAAGGTCTGTTATCAGTCATATATAGTTGGTTTAAAATAAATTAATAAGATAAAAGTACTGAAAATATCTAATTTTTACTAGAATTTATCAATAAAATGTTCGGAGTTATTGTTTTTAAGTTTGTTTGTCGATACCACTTTATTTTTTAGTCACAGACTTAGTGTGACCATATAAATACTTTAAAATGAGTAGATTATAGACAATTAAAATGAAATTGTTTATAAATTTGCCCACAATTGATTAGAACAATTATCTTGGAAAAAGAAAAATACTAAAAAGTGAAGAAGAAAATATCAATAAATTTGTCCGAATAGCAAGAAATAGTATTAGGATGTGGTAGGGTTTTTGACAATTATTCTGGTCAAAACTTGCACCTAATTTTATTAAACATATATATTTGTCTTCTAAGCTAAACATTAACTTAAAATATGGAAAAATATTCATTTATTTCAAATGCGCATCCCTCATTCATTGAGAACTTATATCATCAATATCAAACTGATCCTGAATCTGTTGAATCAGATTGGCATGCGTTTTTCAAAGGATTTGAATTTGGTGAAAATCAAAATGGTGCATTTATTAATGATGCTGTAGTAAAAAATAATAGTTTAAATATTATTTCTGAAGGTATTCAAAAAGAGTTTGGTGTATTTGGAATTATTCGTGGGTATAGAGATCGTGGTCATTTATTGTCGGATACGAATCCAATAAAACCTAGAAAAGATAGAAAACCATTTTTGGATATTACAGATTATGGATTAACAGATGCGGATTTAGACAAAACGTTCAAAGCATCCATTGAATTGGGAATAGTCAACGGTACATTACGACAAATATTAGAGCAATTAAACACAATTTATTGTGGAAAAATTGGATTTGAGATTCAACATATAGAAAATAAAAAAAGAAAAACGTGGTTGCGTGAAAAAATTGAAACTAAAGCTGCAAAACAAGATTATGATGTTTCTTTAAAAAAGAAAAAGCGTATTTTAGAAAAATTGAATGGTGCAATCGGTTTTGAAAAATTTTTACACACAAAGTATGTAGGACAAAAGCGTTTCTCTCTAGAAGGAGGGGATAGTGCGATTGCAGGTATCGATAGTATTTTGAATGAAGCTTCTAATAGAGGTGTAAAAGAAATAATTATTGGAATGGCACATAGAGGAAGACTCAATGTGTTGGCAAATATAATGGGTAAAACTTATAACCATATCTTTAATGAATTTGAAGGAAACTTAAATCCCGATGAAATATATGGAGCAGGTGATGTTAAATACCATCTTGGATTTTCCGCACAATTTGAAACGCTACATGGAAAAAGAGTTGATGTAAAGTTAGTTCCTAATCCATCTCATTTAGAATCAGTTGATCCTGTTGTTGAAGGATTTGCAAGAGCTAAAGCAGATATTTTATACGATAGCGATTATGATAAAATTTTACCCATACTTATTCATGGTGATGCTGCAATTGCAGGGCAAGGAATTGTCTATGAATTGGCTCAAATGAGTAAACTAGAAGGATACTACACAGGAGGGACATTGCATTTTGTAATTAATAATCAAATTGGTTTTACGACTAGTTTTGAAGAAGCTCGGTCATCGACCTATTCTACTAGTGTAGCTAATGTAATGCAATCACCAGTTTTTCATGTAAATGGTGATGATCCTGAAGCTTTAATATTTGCTTGTGAATTGGCGGTAGAATATCGACAAGAATTCAATTCTGATGTATTTATCGATATGGTATGTTACAGAAAACATGGACACAATGAAGGTGATGATCCAAATTTTACGCAACCGGAGATGTATGATATCATCAAAAAACATCCCAATGTGAGAGAAATATATGTAAAAAAACTCATTGAAAGAGGAGATGTAGAAAGTGAACTGGCAAAATCAATGGAAATATCCTTTTGGGATGATCTTCAAGATAGATTAAATGAGGTCAGACAAAAGCCACTGCCTTATGTATATCAAGCACCAGAACAAGCATGGAGAAAGTTAAAGAAAAAAACAACAGATAAAGATTTTGAAACATCTCCTGCTACGGGAACTACAAAGAAAAACATTAATTTTATCATTGATAAATTGATGTCCTATCCTGATAATTTTGAACCCATAGGTAAAGTAAATCGACTTTTGAAAGGTAAGAAAAAATTACTTGACAAAGGAGTATTTGATTGGGCTTTGGCTGAATTATTGGCGTATGGAACTATTCTAAAGGGAGGTCAAGATGTAAGATTAAGTGGACAAGATGTAAGAAGGGGAACTTTTTCACATAGGCATGCCGTTTTTTATGATAAAAATTCTTATCAACCCTATAATAGATTAGGGCATTTATCCAAAGATCAAGGAAAATTTAGGATATACAATTCATTACTTTCTGAGTTTGCTGTTTTAGGTTTTGAGTATGGTTATGCGATGTCAACACCTGATAGTTTGGTCATCTGGGAAGCACAATTTGGAGATTTTTACAATGGTGCTCAAACCATCGTTGATCAATATATATCGGCTTCGGAATCGAAATGGAACCGAATGAGTGGATTAGTAATGTTGTTACCTCATGGTTACGAAGGACAAGGCCCTGAGCATTCAAGTGCAAGAATGGAACGCTTTTTAGTTATGTGTGCAGAAAACAATATGAGTGTAATCAATCCTACTACTCCTGCCAATATTTTTCATGCACTTAGAAGACAATTGATTCGACCATTTAGAAAACCACTGATTGTATTTTCTCCAAAATCTTTATTGAGACATCCAAAATGTGTTTCTCCAATTTCTGATTTTGAAAGCAAAAAGTCATTTACAGAAGTATATGATGATCCAATAATGTCAACTACTGATGCGAAAAAAGTCAAACGTGTATTATTCTGTACTGGAAAAATCTATTATGAATTATTACAACGTCAAATTGAACTAATGAATAAAGATGTTGCTATTGTTAGAATTGAGCAATTATATCCATACCCTGAAAAACAAATACAAAAGGTGATGGATAAATATAAAAAAGCAGAAAAGGTTTGGGTACAAGAAGAGCCACAAAACATGGGCGCCTGGATTTTTATCCTATGTAGACAAATGATTACTGAAGTTATTTCTAGACCTGCAAGTGCATCTACAGCGGCCGGATTTAAAAAAATACATGATATTGAACAAAAGAAAATTATTGATCAAGCATTTGAATTGTAGGATACAAAGTTGTTCGTGCAAATAAAACAAAGCACCAAATGGTGGTACTTTGTTTTATTTGATAATTTCTATGTTTGGATAGGTCTTAATTCTTTTTCACCATGTGGGCGTACGGTGCCGCAACTATGTATATTGGGATCAATTAAGTTCGCTAAATCAAAAACTGCTTCCAATGATGAATCTAAATCAATTCTAATTTCTCGAATAATATCTAAATTTGGTCTTGACCCTGTGTTGCTAATAATTTCATCAATATTTGGTATGGATTTATTGTTTCCATTTAATATGCCTTCAATAGTTATTTTTGAATGCTCTTGTTTTAATTTTAATATATGAAATGGTGTGAAAATCTCTACATCTCCGCTTTTTACTAATTGTTCTATTCTAATGCTCCCCTTCCTTTCGCTTCTATGTAATTGACAGTTTTGTTTTTAATGGTTTTAATTACAAAAGGAAGTTTTTCTCGCCCTTGGGTTTTCATTTTATCTAACCCTTTTCTTCCTATGGATAGAACTTTTGTTTCTAAGTAAATATGTGGTTTTAGTTTAGGATGATTGGCTAGTGGCTGAAAATACTGATTTACAATTTCTTTTCCAGTAGCCAGATCTTCCTTGTTGGGTGAGATCCAATTGGTTTCTAGAAGTAAAGATTCAGCGACCTTGTCAATATTATATTTCCAAGGAGAAAAAACTCGAATATGTGCCCAAGAAAGAAAATTTTCGCCTACGGAAGTTCCAGCTTCGAATAGAATGAATGGAATGTTCCTTTGTGTCAAATGTGCAGCAGCCGCAAGACCAATGGGGCCTCCGCCAATGATTGCAACGGGTAATTTTTTATTTTGCATGTTCAATTTTTTGATTCACTCACTAAGACGAATAAATCAAAAATTGATGCAAATTCTATGGAATCTTTTTTGCATCAATCCCCAACCCAAATAATGCAAAATCATATTTGACGGGATCGGTTGGGTCCAATTGTTTTAGATTATTCGTCAATTCCTTTACTGCTTTCCAGTCCGTTTGTTTTCTTTCTAATAAGCCAAATGATCTCGCCACTCTATCTACATGCACATCTAATGGGATTAACAATTGAGATGGACTGATTTTATCACTCCATATCCCAAAATCTACTCCTTTTTTATCATTTCGAACCATCCATCTAAGGAAC
Organism: uncultured Saprospiraceae bacterium; assembly: GCA_947311465.1. Lineage (GTDB taxonomy): Bacteria > Bacteroidota > Bacteroidia > Chitinophagales > Saprospiraceae > CAMZLN01. The sequence continues at coordinate 9,562 of CAMZLN010000262.1, read as the reverse complement.
ATGTTTATGCGTTTGCAACCCGATTTTCTTTTGGGGGTAGGGACATGTTTCCTTGTTCGGTCTGGAGCAAGTTCGGAATCAAAAAACTGATTATGGAAACCTATTAATGCATCTTCAATATCTTCTGATTCTTCATTCATGTAATTTGAAAATGCATCAACTAAGGATTCATTTTTTTGATAATATTGTTGAAAAAATTCTAAAAAATATAAAGCGTCAATGGGCTGAAAGGTGCGATGTTTAAATTCTAAAAAGGGTTTTCTATCTTTTTCTTGATGATTTAGAATGAAGTCATACGGAGCGCCATCCATCAACTCTATTAAGCGATTTCCATTTTTGATAATCATGTTTCTTCGTCCAAATGCAATCATCGATATCCAAAATCCCATTATTTCAATATCTTGCTTTTTTGTAAATTGATGGGGAATACTGATCGGATCATCTTTTATAAAATTGGGTTGATTGTAGCGATCAACGGCTTCGTCTAAGATTTCTTTTAAATTTTGATTCAAGATGCTGTATTGAAAAATGAAATAATAATTTTGTAAATAAAAAGGATACTAAGCATTTCCTTCGTAAATTCGCAAAAAACTATAAAAAATGTTTCAATGGATACTTATTGGGATCATTGTATACTATTTTTACAATAAGTCTCAAAATGATAAAATTCAAATTAAAAATAGAAATCAAACTCGAAAGAGAAAAGATGGTGAAGAGGATGATTATATAGATTATGAAGAAGTTGATTGATATGGAAGAAAAAATGAGAATTAGCGATTGGATTATTGAAAAAAATAACCAATTTTTGGTGTTGAATAAAATACCTGGAATTCCTGTACAAAAGGATAGAACTAATGATTTGTCTTTATTAAGTCTAGCTCAAATATATTCAAAATGTACTTTGTTTCCCGTTCATAGAATTGACCGCCCAACAAGTGGATTGGTTTTGTTCGCAAAAACGAAAGGGGCAATCAAAAATTTGAATGCTCAATTGACTAAAAGGACTATCGAAAAATCTTATTTGGCGGTTGTTAAAAATAAACCCGAATCTAAGAATGGAAAGTTGATTCATTTTCTTCGAAAAAATGGAAAAACCAATAAATCTATGGTTTGTGAAAAAGCGGATAAAGGTGCTCAAGAAGCTATTTTGGAGTATAAACTTATTGATAGTATTGATAATTATCATCTGCTTGAAATCAAACTCATAACGGGAAGACATCATCAAATCAGAGCTCAGCTTGGACATTTAAACAATCCAATACGTGGCGATGTTAAGTATGGGTTTAAACGAAGTAATAAGGATAGATCAATTCATCTCCATGCTTGGAAAATGAGTTTTAATCATCCTGTAACGGGGAAAAAAATAAATTTGGAAGCACCTATTCCTGATGAAAGTATTTGGAATGCATTTAGTGTTTTAGAAAAAAAATAGAATGGAACAAACAAAAAGAACAGATGTCAATACACTTGGTGAATTTGGATTAATCGAACATCTTACATCGCAGTTTGATGCAAAACATGCTACAACTTTGAAAGGGGTTGGCGATGATGCTGCAATTATTGATATTGGAAATAATCAAATAATGGCCATTTCGACCGACTCATTGGTGGAGGGTATTCACTTTGATCTGGCATATATGCCTTTAAAACATTTGGGGTATAAATCAGTAGTTGTGAATCTTTCAGATATTTTTGCAATGAATTGTGTACCCAAGCAGATAACGATTTCTATTGCTATTTCAAATAGATTTTCTGTGGAGGCTCTTGATGAATTTTATGAAGGCATAAAAAAAGCTTGTGATTTTTATAATATTGATCTTATTGGAGGGGATACAACGTCTTCCAATAAGGGGTTTTTTATCAATATAAGTGCTATTGGATTTGGTCAAAAGGATAAAGTCGCATATAGAAATGGTGCTAAAAAAGGAGATTTGATTTGTGCGTCAGGTGACTTTGGCGGCGCTTATTTAGGATTGCAAATTTTAGAACGTGAAAAGCAATTGTATCTTTCTGATTCTAATATTAAACCTGATTTGGAAGAGCAAACTTATTTGATTGGTAGACAATTGAAACCAGAAGCTCGAAAAGATATTATTGAACAATTGGATCAAGTGAATCTGGTGCCTACTTCAATGATTGATGTTTCTGATGGATTGGCTTCTGAGCTATTTCATATTTGTAAAGAATCTAGTGTAGGTGCTTTTATTGAAGAAAAGGCAATCAATATTCAAATAGAAGCTCAAATGATGGCGCTGAAATTTAAACTGGACCCTGTTACTTGTGCTTTAAGTGGTGGAGAAGATTATGAATTATTATTTACCATTGCTCCTTCGGATATTGAAAAAATTAAACTTTTTCCAGATGTAGCTATTATCGGAGAAGTTGTGGATAAAAAGGATGGTATTAAATTGCATACTACGGGCGGAAATATTCATCCGATTCGTGCACAAGGTTGGGTGCATTTTGAACCGTAACTATTTATTGAGTTTATTATCTTATATGTCTTGGTATCATAAGTTAAGTCTTAATGTGGTCTTGATGTCGTAAGTCTTGATGTCATTTATCATCCTACTCTTCCAATAATTCTTCCAACTCTCCCTTCAAAAATTCAATCAACTCCTTCACATATCCAGTTGAAAAATCAAAAGATATGCCCGCCGTTTCATAAATTTCAGGAATTGTTTTTGAATACCCTAATTTCAAAGCTGCTTTGTATTGTTCCACAGTTTTTGATGGATTTTTTTTGAAATTTCGCCAAATTGCAATAGCTCCCAATTGAGCCATTCCATATTCAATATAATAAAATGGTACTTCAAAAATATGTAACTGACGATGCCATAGAAAATCTTTTTTTGATTCAATTCCTGACCAATCTACCACGTCTGTTGTAAATTCGTTGTATATTTTTAACCAACTTTCTGTTCGTTCTTCTATTGTATGCGTAGGATGTGTATAAATCCAATGTTGAAATTTATCTATAGTTGCAACCCAAGGTAAAGTGATTAATACTTTCTCTAATTGCCAAATTTTAGCTTTCTTTAAATCGTCCGCATTGGGAAAAAATACATCCCAATATTCCATAGACAACAATTCCATACTCATCGCTGCAAGTTCTGCAACTTCTGAAGGTGTCCGCTTGAAAAATCCTAATTCGAAATCTTTTACCAAAACAGAATGTACCGCATGACCAGATTCATGTATCATTGTACGGACATCTTTGATACTATTGACCGCATTCATGAAAACAAAAGGAATATTACTAACGGGTAAAGGCATATTGTATCCACCAGGTCTTTTTCCTTTCCGAGAATCTAAATCTAAATGACCATTTTTATCCAAAAGATTGACGACATCTCCAAACATTGGATCAATCTGTTGAATACACTTTACCGTTTTAGAAACCAAGTCTGGTATATCCGTAAAGGGCGAAGTCATTTCGCCTCCCATCATATCTACGGATAGATCCCATGGTTTTAGCTTATCTAATTTTAAAGATTTTTTACGAAATGTATGTAATTTGGAAATCAATGGCAATACTTCGTCCTTAATCGAAAGATGAAAATCAAAACAATCATCAATTTCATAATCAAATCTACCCAATGCTATAAATTTGTAATCACGATAATTGTCAAATCCCGCATTTATTGCAATTTGATTTCTTAAGCCTATTAATTCCGTAAGAATATCATTTAATTGATCTTTATTTTCAAGGATTCCGTTCGCAATTTTCAAATATATATTTTCACGAAGAGCTCTGTCTAATGATTCCAAAAGACCAGATGCCGCTTGTATCGTCAACTCTTGACCTTCGTTTTGAATAAGAACTTTTGAGAAAATTTGACCAAATTGCTTGGATATTAATTTCGCTTGTGAAACAATTTCAATATTCTCCTCATTGTATAATTTAAGATTATTTTGAATTGATCTTAAAAAGATATTATATTTTTTATCTAATGGAAATTTTGATACCAAAGACGCTAATTTGTCATCCAACAAATTGTCATGCTTAGTAAGCATCGGTACTATCTTTTGAATTGCATAATTATATGCTTCATTGGACTTGTCATCTTCACTATTTACGGTAATTCTGATATACCTCCAATTTAGGTCCTCTTTTATTGCTTGAATTAATTCATTGCGGTCAAAAATCCAATTTTCCAATTCTACGGAACTTTCAACCGCTCTATTTTCAAGCTCTGTAAAATAGGGCTTTAGTTTTGACCAGACAGTAACATTAAAATTCTTAGGCAAAAAAGCTCTAGTATTGCGTGTTGTATTGACAAGTTCCATGGGTTTGATAGTAATTGTGTTAAATAATAATTTGAAATCTACTTTTCTGTATCAGGTTCAAGTAAATTCTTTTCATCTAAAGCAAAATACCATTTTAATATTTTTTTCATATCTCCAATGTGAACTCTATCACGGTCATAATCAGGGATTATGTCTTCAAAGTAATCTACAATATCAGCTTTAGATGCTTTTGGTGAAATAGGAGGAGTGTCTTCTGACTGCTCTATCATTGATTGAAAAACCTTTTTTAACTCCTTTGAATCCGTATCAGTATAAATTGCTATGGTTTCTAAAGGCGAAAATTGGTGTTTTCTCGATGAAACAAATCTTTTTTTTCCAGTATCTAAGTCTGCAACAATTAAGCCATTATTTTTATTAGCTACTAATGTATATAATCCTGGTAAGCCCGTAATGGCCATTATATTTTCTAAATTCATAATATTATTTTTTTGTGGCGACAAAAATACACAATTTATTTGTAAGTCCAATAAAGATTTAGCATCCAAAATTGGAACAATTTTTGTGACCTTCTAAGTTGATATTTCTTTTGTGTATTTATACAATTGTACTTATCAGAATTCGTACCAAAATTACACACATGTCAACTCACAAATTATTGTTTATCTTTTTGCTCGTATTGTCCATTGGAAACTGGTCATGTGATGAAGATTTACCACCAAGTATTAAAATCAATAAAGAAATATTTTCTGTTGCAGATCAAAAACAACTGGGAGATATCTTTGTCGAACAATATGCCATTGATCATGAAAATATTATTCTAGATACTAAATTAAATAAAAGTATTTACAAATATATTGATCAATTTAATACATTCTTTACAACTTCGCCTGTGACTCGTTTGGATGATTTTGATTGGAATATTACAATTGTAAATGATTCGATCGCTAATTTATTTACTTTTCCAGGTGGACATATTTACATTACAACAGGTCTATTGAAGCTTCTTGAATCTGAAAGCCAATTGGTAGCAATTATCTCGAATGCAATTTATTATTGTAACTCTGATGTACTGGTTAATAAATTGGTGAAAAATTTTGGAGGTATCGCCATGGGGGATATGTTTCTTGGAAATATTCCTGAAAAGTATACTCCTTCAGAAATTGTCGATTTTTTGGTTGATGTGACTTTCGATGAAAGGGAAGTAATGGCATCTGATGAAATGACAATCGATATTGTTTGTCCTTTTAAGTATGATATAAATTCTATAACTAAAGTGCTTAAACAATCTAAAAATACGGTTTGGTTGAAACGACATCCTATAACTCACGATAGAATGACTAAATTGTCGATAATGATAGCTGATTCTGAATCTAAATGTGGTGATGATGTCAATATCTTTAAAGAGCCATATTTGAAATTTAAGACCATTTTACCTTAGATTTTGTGTTTTTTACTTATTATAAAAATATTGTTTGACGAGATTGTTGCTTTTTTAATGTAAATTTGGTCAGTTCTTGTAGGCTATTATTGTGGTAACTAAAGTATGTATAATTTATTTTTGTGAAAAAAAATTATGAAAAATATTTTAGTACTTTTGTTATTTGTCGCAGGGTCAATCAATGGATTTTCTCAGAATCAAATTAATATTGGGGAAAGATTTTTAATTCCTTCTACTATTCTTGGAGATGAAAGAGCCATCTCTGTTTATTTTCCACCTTCTTATTATTTCAATTCTAAACAGAAATTCCCTGTATTATATATTTTAGATGGGGATTATAATTTTCAATACGTCGCTGGTTTATTGGAGCTGTGGGGTGGAATCTCCGAAGATATTCCAGAAATGATTTTAGTCGCCATTTCTGGAAAAGGGTCTAAAACTTATCGTAGGAATTGTAAACCCAATATCCCAAATATTGAAGATGCTGGAAATGCTGATGCTGTTATTCGTTTTATGAAAGATGAGTTAATTCCTTATGTGAATGAAAATTTTAAATCAAATGGATATAAAATCCTTGCAGGGCATTCTGTAGGTGGAATATTTGTGACCTATACTTCTTTAACCCATCCGCATTTATTTGATAATTATATTGCTATTAGTCCTGCACTTTGGTGGGGAGATAATGCAATGGATGATCTATTTAAGGAAATGTATAAAGATAAAAAGTATGTGGCAGATATTTATTTTTCTCTTGCGGATGAAAAAGGTATGGGTGTTAAGAAATTTATAAAAATTGTCAAAAAAAAATCAGCAACATCTAAATTTAAACAATTCCCAAAGGAAAATCATAACTCTGTGGGAAATAAAACTTATCAATGGGCATTGCAATATATTTTTAAAGATTGGAAAATCCCTAATCAATATTTTAGCTCAAACGAAGATGTAATATCTTATTTTAAAACTCAAAATGCTCAATTTAATCAATGTTTTCGATTTCCTGCGGGGGCAATTAGCTATACCCATTATATTTTAGAATCAAAACCTGATGTATTAAATGAAGTAAGGAAATCCTTATGGAAAAATTCACTTTCTGCGGGAATTGAGATGAATAATCAATTGGCAATTTACTTTATTGATAAAAAGAATTATAGTAAATCTATATTGCTTCTAAATGAAATTTTTCAAAAAGAACCTAATAATTTCAAAGCATTAGAAAATCTAGCTAAATTGCATCTTGCGAAGGGCGAAATTGATATTGCTTTGGAACAAATCAATTTGTCCATCGAAATAGCAACGCATCAAAAAGCGAGACAATGGATGATTAATGAATTGATAGAAACAATGGAAACTATTGAAAAAAAATAAAAAAATACTTTATTCAGTTTTGGATTGGGGTTTGGGACATGCGACAAGATCAATTCCTATTATTGATGAATTGTTGAATCTTGGACATGAAATTGTGATTGGGTCAAATGGTCGTGCTTTGCATTTATTAAAGGAAAATTATCCGCAGTTGCAATTTATTGATTTACCAGATTACAATATTAAATATTATACTCAAAATATGTTTATCAATATGGTCTTGCAATGGTATAAAATGCCATTGGCAATTACTAAAGAGCGTAAATTGGTCAAGAAGGTAGTCAATAAAAATGCAATTGATTTTGTGATTTCGGATAATAGATATGGATGTTATGCTATAAATGTGCCTTCGGTTATTATTAGTCATCAACTTAATTTAAAAACAGGAAATTCTTTTTTAGATTATTTTGCCAATAAAATTAATCGATTCTGGTTGAAAAAATTTGATCAAATTTGGGTGCCTGATTTCGATGATTCAAGAGTATCTGGAGAGTTATCCAAGAACTCAAAATTGAAAAATATCCGTTTTATTGGTGCTATATCAAGAATGAAAAAGAAAGCGCTCCCATTGAAAAGAGATATTATTGTATTGCTTTCTGGTCCTGAACCACAACGAAGTATTTTTGAAAAAAAAGTTATTAAACAACTGAAAAATCTTCCTTTTAATACGTTGATTGTCGGTGGGAAAACTGAAAATTATTATAAAGAAAAAATATCTCCTAATATTGAATATCAATCTTTTTTGAGTGGAGAAATACTCAACAACGCCATCTTGGAGTCAAAATATATTATTTCTAGGTCAGGATATACTACGCTTCTAGATTTAGTGACGTTGAGAAAAAAGGCATTATTGGTTCCTACCCCTGGACAAACAGAACAAGAATATCTTGCTGAAAATTTATCTTCTAAAAAAATATTCCCTTTTCAACATCAAAATAATTTGGATATTGAAAAGGGAATTGAGAAAATGGATGATTATTCTGGATTTGAATTTAATAAAAAAAATGCTTTGATATCAAATTTAGGTCAGTTGGTGGATGTGAATTAATTATTTTGCCACCACTTTTATCAATGTTCCTTTTTTTACCTGCGCACTTAACTCCATTCCATTAATCAAAGATAATTCTGAAAGGCGATCTTGTTTTATTCCATTTCCTAATAATATTTTCTTGAGTGTAGTATTTGCTGATGCAGTAACAATTTTAATTCTTTCTGGTTTGACATTGATTCGTTGGGTATCTGTTAATTTTTTGAAGTTTTTCATTGTAACTTCAAAATCATCGACATAATGTTGAAAATCTGCTTTTACTGACATTCCATCTATTTCGTAAATTAATTTGCCATACTTTATCAAGTAGGTTAAGACCATTAAGTGTTGACCATTTTGTTGGTTAACTTGTTCTGAAAGTACTTTCATTGCAGACAAACCATTAACTTTTATGTTCCTTGATTCAAGCAAACTTAATTGATGACTTTTTAATAATTCTGCTTTGGCTGCGTTTAATTCATTAGCTGGGGATAAATGGAGAATCATCATTGCTTTTCCATTTTCTGGTCCCATTTGTAATTGCTGTGGAGTATTGGCCGTTTTCCATCCTCTTGGGATTGGAAAATCAAATTTTAATTCTGGATGATAAAAATGAGCATCGTCAATATATCCTTGTTTTGGATCTTCTCCATAGACTAGTCCATCTATCATTCTTAAATAGCGATCTCGATTAACTTGCAATTTCTTCCCTTTATATTTTGCTTGGGTTTCTTTTGTCAATTCAAGTACTTTATTGTAGCGATCAGCTGGGTCAGGATGTGTAGACATGAAGGTGGGAATTTCCGCTCCACTATCTTCTCGCATTCGTTTTAGGGTTTTGAAAAATTCCGCCATTTCTTTTGAATCGTATCCAATCTGTGTAGAATAATCTACTCCCAATCTATCGGACTGACTTTCATTGTCTCGACTAAATTTTAAAAATAATAGCTGCATCCCTTGTGAAGCTTCATTGGCAAACTGTCTAAAAGTGGGTGAAACGATCAAGCCTACAATCAAACCTACTTGTGCAGCAGTTTGTTTTGAAAATTGCTTGGCACCATGCCTTGCTGTGATGTGACCTATCTCATGCCCCAATACACCTGCAAATTCAGCTTCATTGTTAAAATGTGCTAAAATCCCCCGAGTAAAATATACATATCCACCAGGCAAGGCAAATGCATTGACTACGGGAGAGTCAACTACTTTAAATTCGTATTTCAATTGAGGACGATGGGATATTCGAGCCATTTTCTGCCCTTTATTGTTGATAAATTTTTGAATTTTTTTATCCTCATATAGTCCAAATGATGATACAACTTGGGGATCTGATGATGCCCCTAATGCAATTTCTCAAAAAATTAGTTTTTTAATGGCTATACTTTTTGTAGTTGGCTGTGCACGCAATCCAGTAACAGGGAAACGTGAGTTTATGTTAATGTCCGAAAAGCGAGAAATTGCATTAGGGGCATCATCAGATCCCCAAG
>CAMZLN010000261.1 GCA_947311465.1 uncultured Saprospiraceae bacterium | reverse complement strand
ACTTGAATTTCTAATTCGTAATTCGTAATTCCCAATTCTCAACGCCTTTTGTCAGAATCAGGATTTACAGGATTTTTGGATTTTCAGAATTACTAAAGCGGCTTGTTCTTTCCCAAGACAAGGAACTTGAATTCCTAATTCGTAATTCGTAATTCTCAATTCCCAATTCCTAATTCCTAATTCCCAATTCCTAATTCCCATTTCTCAATTAATCATATCCAACTGATTCTCCCCTGTCCTCGAAAGCGTAATAAAACACCCCAGAAAGAAAAACTGATCCGTAGAAGGCAGAATCTCATGACTAGAAAAATGACCACTTTGGTCAGGAATACTCGAAAATTGATAGCCAAAACTATTTTTAAAATTCAAGATATTGGTTGCGGCAGCATAAATGACAATATTAGGTTTTGGAAGATAACCCCAACTCAAATTGACCGTTTTATACGCCTTAGTTTTTCCATTATTGAAAGCAGATTCATTAGGATTATTATAAGGTCTAGGACTAGAAGCCGAAATCGTAGAACTGATATAAGAATTAATTTTGCTTATTCAATATTTATACACCAATGAAACATGATGTTTTGCCACAAAATCTGGAGTCGCCTGATTTGGAAAATCCAAATAGTCCCGTTCAGAAATCAAATAAGAGTAAGAAATCCAGAATTTAGAATTTTTAATAGAAGTCATATCTCTATAAAACACATCCAATCCAGTGGCGTACCCATTTCCATTTTGGCGATAAGTTTTAGTATCATAAGGGCTATCAAATTTGAAAAGATTTTGATAAGATTTGTAGTAAACTTCCGTTCTAATCAATCTTTTATTTTTCTCAATTTGATAATTCAAAATATAATGATTAGCACTTTCAAAATCTAGATTTCTCGTTTGAAACCGATATTTATCCATTGGATTTTGGTAGAATTTACCTGCAGCAAAAGAAAACTGACTCTGATCATTGACTTTATATGCCGTAGAAAATCTCGGTGACCAATTGACTTTATCTAGCGAAGACACATATTCCACACGTCCACCTGCACGAAGCACCAATTTTTGAGATAAGTAGATATTTGCTTCTACAAAACCTGCTGAAATATTGTCATTTATTGTTTTTTCATAGATTTTCTCATGATTTGAAACATGAAACTGTTCGCCCCCCATTTTTAAAGTAAGCTTAGGATTCAGAAAGTAAGAAGTATTGATTTTATAATGCAATTCTGAAAAAGTATTGGATAAATTCTTTGCTCCAAAGCGATTATCATTTATATCTTTAGTATAAGAAATACCCGTTTTGAGCAACCATTTATCATTCAAAGCTCCTTTCCAAGATCCATTGATAAAAAGGTTATCATTTTTAGCATCAAAATTATTTGTATGATCTGTTGTATAAAAGTCAAAGACTTCAACCCCAGATTTAGAATTATTTTTAGTAGCATACAATTTAAACATTCCCGTTTTACCCGTTTTTTGTCTAAAACTGATAGCACCATTGATAGATTCCCACGGGTTAATAATTTTAAATCTATGTTTTACAATCTTAAAATAGGGGGTCAAGTTGGTATAATCTAAGGAAGCCGTTATCGCTGTTTTATCCCAAATTTTCGTGCCCGATAGCCCCGCTCCGATGGTCATCAATGAGATATCAATACGTTCTTTCACTTCAAAATCATTGGTATTCAACAACAAAACCGAAGACAACGCCTGACCATATTCCGCAGAATATCCTCCTGTATTAAAAACAGTTCCTTTGAACATAAACGGATTAAATCTTCCCCGCACTGCAGTATTGGGTGTACCACTCGTGTAGGCAACAGGCACATGCATCCCATCAATATAGGTCTGCGTTTCATCAGAACTGCCCCCACGTACAAATAAGCGACCCGATTCTCCCACTGTGGTAGTGCCAGGAAGCGTTTGCAAGGCATTGCTAATATCGCCCATTGCCCCTGCGGTAGTCACAATATCCAAGGGTTTTAGGACGGAAACCTTCTTTTCATCACTCGCTTCAAATGCCCCAGCCGTCACCGTCACCGCCTTCAATTTATTGAATACTTCCTTCAATACAAAATCAACATGGACGGCTACATCCTGTATTGTGATAGATTGTTTGCTTTGTTCATACCCAAGAAAATCCGCCACCAAGACTTGATTTCCTGTTGCATTGGTAGTAAAAGAGAAAGTACCGTCATCATTTGAGCTCGTTCCATCAAAAGTATTTTCGATAAATATATTTGCAAAACCCAATGGATTGCCGTGATTGTCTGAGATGCTACCCGAAATGGTGCTTTGTGCATATCCCATTGTACTCATTAGTAGTAAAGTAAGGATGGTTAATAGATTGATGTTGTGATTTTTATTTTTCATACTTCAAATATGAGGGGAATTTGGGTGGGTATGAAATTGGAAGGGATGGAGTGTTGAAAAATGGGGATGGGGTGTGGGTTTGCTTTGAAAATTGGATTTAGAGGATAGAATTGAGCTGGGGTGAAAAATGACTTTGGTTTTGGATATGTTGTTATGTTTTTGTATTTTTGATTTTTAACATGATGTTCAGGATGTAAAATATGTCTATAAGATGACTAAGATGTTCAGGATGTAAATATGTCTTAAACATGATTTATAAGATGGCTAAGATGTTCAGGATGTAAAATATCTTAAACATGATTTATAGGATGGCTAAGATGTTCAGGATGTAAAATATCTTAAACATGTTCAGGATGATGAATGGGATAGGCTGGATATAAAGTGAGGCAAATAGAATGAAAAAACAAGTAAAATGAATAAAGAAGATGTAAATAAATTGACCCATAAGATAATTGGTTGTGCTATGGAAGTTCATAATCAATTGGGTAATGGTTTTCAAGAAGTGATTTATCAAAGGGCATTAGTTATTGAATTTTCACTACAAAATCTTAGTTTTCAGCGAGAAATGGAGATGGAATTGACCTATAAAAATGAATATATCGGAACAAGAAGGGTTGATTTTTTTGTCGAAGATGCTATTATGCTAGAAATTAAAGCTGTTGTAAAATTAGAAGGTGTTCATAAGGCACAAGCTATAAATTACTGTGAAGCTTACAATATTCCTGACGGGCTGCTAATTAATTTTGGTTCAGAACGCCTACAATACAATCGTGTATTCAATAAAAAACTTAAAAACCAATGAAAAGCACCTTAAATACGAAATTATTCAAAGTATCTTGTAATTTATTTTGGAAAACATCTAGTATCCTGTCCATCTTATACATCTTATAAATCATGTACAGACAAAATAAACGATAATGAAACTCAACGTCTAGAAGATTATCTCATCCAAGGCTACATAAATACTGATTTTTAAATCAAATAGTATAATTTAGCGACAAAACTAAAATAAGTATAATGGAATTACCAAAATATCATGAAACATTCATTCCAGTGTTAGAAACGCTAAACGCTGAAGGTACTTTAACCAGTAGAGCTTTAGCTTCTTACGTTCGAGATAAGTATTATTCTGATTTACCCCTAGAATTAATCAATCAAGAGACTGGTTCAGGTACAAATGTTTTGCTTGATAGAATCGGTTGGGGCAAATCTTATCTAAAAATGGGAAAATTTGTAGCATATCCTAAAAGAGGAATGGTACAAATTACAGATAAAGGAAAGCAGGTCTTAGAAAAAGGTAATTTGTCTTTGAAGGAATTACAAAATGATGATGATTTCAAAAAGCATAAAGAAGCTGTAGAAAGTAAAAAAGATAAAATTGATTTCGAAACAAACCATATTGAAAATGCATCGCCTCAAGATTTAATAGATGCTGGTTTCTCAACAATTGAAAGAGAAGTTAAGTTAGAACTTTTAGAAAAACTAAAACAAATTGATCCATATTATTTTGAAAAGATAATCCTTATTCTACTTAAGCGGATGGGATATGGAGATTTTATCGAAACTTCAAAATCTCGTGATGGCGGAATTGATGGAATTATCAATGAAGATAAGCTTGGTCTCGAAAAAATATATACGCAAGCAAAACGTTACAATGAAAATAAAGTCCGAGAAAAAGATATAAGAAATTTTATAGGAGCAATGAGTGGTGATACTAGAAAAGGTGTTTTTATCACAACATCAACTTTTGATGATTCAGCAGTACAAAAGGCTCATGATGCTCATCATTCCATAATACTAGTTGATGGTGCAAAATTAGCAGATTTAATGTATCAATACAATGTGGGTATTCAAGTGAAAACTATTTACGAAGTAAAAGAATTAGATAATGATTTTTTTGAAGGTGAATAACCAAAGATTATAAGAAGGCAATTAAACGAACCGAAAAAATATTAAAGAAATATCTAAAAGAAAAGTAATTATGGGGAAATCAATAAATGCAAAAGAACTGATTGCAAAAAGATACGGAAAAAAAGGTTCAAAAGAACGCGAAGAATTTAGAGAAAATGCTTTTTCTTATTATTTTGGAGAAATAATTAAAAATCGCAGAAAGGAATATAAGTAGGTGGACATATATTTATGCGTACATATTTTGAAATAGATTTTGTTCAAATCAAAAGGAAAAAGCACAGTAATAGCCAAGCTATTGCGAGCATTTTTGCTGAAGAGTTGGGCAAAATATATCAAAAAGATGTATGTAGAAATATGTGCTCGCCTACTTTTATATGAGCCAAGAAAAGTTAGCTGAAAAAGTAGGAAAAAAAAGATCATATATTTCTCGAATTGAAAACGGAGAAGATATAAGGTTATCTAATTTTTCATTGATTGCCAATGCCTTGGGATTATCAATTCAATTAACAGTTGAATAAAACTACGAAAACACAAAAATATATCCTTTATAAAATATTTTAGTTCTTAAACAAAAAACCATCATCCATCCTAAAAATATTGCAAATATTTGCCACTTATTTTATTTGAATGCGTGACATAGTAAGAGATTTTGCTTTTACAATATCCCATTGCCACAATTAACGAAAAAGTGGCAGAGCCACGGCACTATCCATAGCCCAACGGGCAATGGACACAACCTAGCAGCGTAGCTGCGGCACTATCCGATCCTGCCTACCAAATGGTACGGATTCCCACATCTTGTCATGTACTTGTTTTATTTACAATAAGCGTTTTTTTGACTTCCATTATCCCCCAATTATTACTCATCATCCCCATACCCACAATGCGGTATTTTTCAATCCACATGCTAGTTTAATTCAACTATTGATTATATTGTTGAATTATTTAACGTAAAACCAGTTTAGTATGGAAAAAAAACATTTTTTACTAGTATTCCTATGGATGCTGATAGGCTCAAGTACAATTTGGGCCCAATCTGTAGCCATCACATGAAAAGTAACCGAGTATAACAGTTGCCCCGATGATGGGGTCAGTACTATTATACTCGGTTACTTTTCCTGTGATGGCTACAGATTGGGCCCAAATTGTACTTGAGCCTATCAGCATCCATAGGAATACTAGTAAAAAATGTTTT
>CAMZLN010000260.1 GCA_947311465.1 uncultured Saprospiraceae bacterium | reverse complement strand
GCTACACTGGATAGCTATGTCTAAATTTTTCTGAAAAATAAAATAGACTAAAAAACATCAAAAAAACAAATATGTGAAACCAAATAAAATTTTGATTTTTAAAATTTCATGTGTTTTTTTTAGGCTTCAAGGTAGAGCCAACTTAAACCAAAAAACAAAAAATGTAGTTTTTTTAGTAGGTGGATTATTAATAATCAATGTTCCGCATCAAAAATTCTACCCGTTCTGTGAATCGTAGTCGCATTTGCCTGTTGCGTTCCCATTATCAATAAATCTTGAATATTTACATGTGGCGCTCTAGTTGCGATATAATAAATTGCATCGGCAACATCGGTAGCAGTTATTGGGTTGAAATCACTATAAATTTTAGCCTTTTCCGTATTTCCACTAAATCTTACTTTTGCAAATTCCGTTGATTCCACATGACCAGGTGCTACTTGACTAATTCTAATATTGAAAGGAGATAAATCAACTCTTGCGGCACGTGTCAATGCATCCACTGCATGTTTCGTCGCAATATATACGTTACCGTTTGGATAAATTTCTTTACCTGCAATGGACGCAACATTAATGATATGTCCAGATGTTCTACGAACCATACTTGGCGCTACTGCTCTTATCATATACAATAAACCCTTGAGATTTGTATCAATCATTGTTTCCCATTCATCCAAATTGCCTTCATGGATTGGTCCAAGTCCTAGTGCGAGACCTGCGTTATTGATTAAGATATCAACTTTTCTCCATTCTTCTTCCAATTCATCAAATAGATTCATTACAAATTCTCTATTTCTGACATCAAATGGTAACGTACGAACAGGAGTATTATATTTCTTTGTAAATATTTCAGATAACTCATCAAGACGTTCTGATCTTCTACCCGTAATAATTATTCTATACCCCGCTTCGGCAAATTTCTCCGCTGTAGCCCTACCTATACCTGAAGTTGCACCCGTAATCAAGACAGTCTTGTCTATCCGAGATTGCAAAGTCTTTTTGGGTGTAGGTAATTCATATTGTCTTTTATCATAATATTTTGAACGGCTTGAAGCGGTATTTCTCTCTTGAATTCCTATCTTTTTCAATAAATTTCCTTCAGGAATAACCCATTCATCCTTGAATAAAACAGCGTATTGTTCTTCTCGATAATCAGGATTGATATCACAAGCTAATTCATAATAATGATTTGCCATATTATCATCTCCTATATTTTTAAATGCAATTGCCTTTTCAAAAGCAATAAAAGGATGATGCGGATTTAAATTCAAAGCATTAGAAAAATGAATAATAGCTTTTTTGTATTTTCCGATGGATGCATATAATTTTCCTAATTGATATTGAGCATCGACATTTTTTGGATTGAGTTGAATCGCATTTTTGAAATACTCAATACTATCTTTCGGTGGTGTATTTGAATTTAAAGAAAGCAACCCCAATTTATAATGAATTTTTGGAGTTTACGGATCTATTGAAATTATTTTATCATAAAGAGATTTTGCAGAAATATGATTATGATTCAATTCCGCAATTTGAGCTAAGAGTAAATATGATTCTATAACAAAATTTCCCTTTGATATTAAAATCTCCAGTTGTTCTGTTGCTTTTTCAAACTGATTTAATTTCTTTGTACAAAGCCGAGCAATATTTAATCTAGCATTTGGGATTTCAATATGATCGGCTTGATGCTTCACAAAAGTTTCCAAAACACGCACCGCCTGAGAATAATCACCATTTTCTATTAATTTATCTCCCAATATCAATAAATCTAATTTTGAATTTTCGATAGCAGAAATATCAATATCATCAGGTTTTGAAAAAGGAAATTGTCCAATAGACTGATCATTATCTTCTACATCCTCCATATCCATCGATTCAAGTTTGGATAGGACAGAGCGAACTTTTTCAGCTTCTTCACTATCTGATTTATTAAAAAGGGGATTAGAATCTTGCTGCTGTTTTTCTTTTTCAATAATTTTTTGAATTATTGGATTAGATTTTTTTGATTCAGAAAATAGTTTTTTACTTTCAAAAACGATGTCTTGAATACTATTGTCAGTAGAATTATTTGTAGGAATGGATACTTTATCCTCTTTTGGAACATTTTTATTTTTCAAATGAGCCATTAATAATTCTTGCTCATCTTTCATCAAATCTGCATAAGTAACAAGTCCATCTTTGCGAAGAATTCTTAGAAATTCTCCTGTAGAACCAGCGATATCTTGTAATTTTATAAGTTGAGATGATTTTTCATGGGCTCCAATATCACCATCCTTTGCAATTTCATTTCTTAAAGTATCATATTTAGCCTGCCAATAATTCATATATTGGATAACATGGTTGATATCAGACAATTTGGTTTCGTACGGATGACCTGTTTCATCAATTCCATCAACAATTACAAAGGCGTATTTATCCATCTTTTCAGTATTATCGAAAAGAGATAAAATGTCATACATACAAGCTGTAGATTTAAGAAAATTGTCACTTATAAGAATAAACCCGGGCTTATCTAATAATTTTATTGCACCAGAAAGAGATTCTTTGTCCAATAAATCTGCATCAGAAATAGTGAAACAGTCAATATTAGGAACACTATGTTCCAGATTATGTGCATAATCCCTATTTTTACTGCTGTGAGCAATAAAGCATTTGATCGTGTGTGTCATTTTCTCAAATTAATTACATCTTCACCAATTGGTCCACATAATGAGCGAATTCCTTTTTGAAATCATCATACTCATCTGTTGCAGGACCAAAAAAACCAGTGTGTATTTTGGCTACGTGATTGTCTTTAGTCAAATAAATCATTGTGGGATATGACATAATATGATTAAGCATAGGCAGTGCCTTTGCTGCATCTTCTTTCTTGGATACCCCAGCAAATAGTATTTCATACGGTATATTTAATCTTTTTTTATACCTTTTAAGTTTGGGAAGTACTATATTATTATCTTTATTCTTTTCAAAAGCCAAGCCAATTATTGCGAGATCGGGGTTTGTGTTATTTTTTAAATATTCAGTTAGGAATTTGGATTCATCCTTACAATTTGGACACCAAGTACCCATTATCTGGATAATCTTAGCTTTTCCTTTAAATTTATCATCGTCTAAAGAAACCATTTTACCATCAAGATCAGGAAAAGTAAATTCAAATTTATCATAATCTGGTTTTATAAATGTCAAGGAATCTGGATTACGCAATTGGAAATTTTTATTTCTAGTAGCATTCCAAAGTGTGGAGTAGTGAGTCCCAGACTTAAATTCCCCCGTAATATGGTCATTGTCAACTATTTTACCATGAAACAAGAAAGCATGTGAGCCATCAAAACTCGATAAACTTATCTTATCTTCTTGAATATCGCCTTCTAAAAATCGAAAATCACCCGTTTCTGTAGCAAAAGTTGCTGTAAGGTGATTTCCATTTTGTTTAAATTGTCCAATAGCCATAAATTGGTCAGAACTAGCGATTCCAAAAGTAGTTTCCCATTTTCCAGAAATATCGGCAATAGGTTTCTTTTTTACTGTATTAAAACGATATTTTTTGCCAGATTCAATTACCAAAGGAATTTTATAATTTTTTCTTGATTTTACGACCCAAAACCCTTGAATAATTTTCTCGACATAAATACCCGTTATGTAAGAGTCATAAAGTGGAAATTCTATCCTGATGGTATCTTTTGCTGTTCGATTGTCTCTCCCAATTCTGATATCATTTATATGTATTCGCTCTTCGCCATTGATTATTTCTATATGAAAATCATCTTTTGAATCATAAACAACTTCTAAATTAACAGGCAAAACTCCCTCATCAGTTTCAACAAATTTAAAATCATGCAACTCATGAACTGTCATGTTTTCATCTTTGAACTTTGGAACTTTATGTTGCAATTGTAGTTGCATTCTCCAAGGACCAGGAGCAAGACCAGAAAACTCATGGATGGGTTCAACGCACCCAAATACAAAGAAACTAAAACCAAGCAGTAAAAGGAATTTAGTGTATAAAAATCTCATATATTAAAATTTCCCACAAGTTAGCAATTTTCTTTGATTATCGGTTGGTTTTATTGAGGGAAAGGTTAAATAGTTAATAGATTATTAATTTTATCAATAACTAAAGTTCCAATATCGACCTTAGAAAGAAGTCGTTCTTTGGATTGGTGTCCATTTGCAATAAGAATGCAGTTAACTCCAATAGCTTTCGCTACTTCAAAATCATGGATTGTATCTCCAATAAGTAATGTAGTTTCTTTATCAATATTATTGTCATGTAATAGTACAATACCACGATCAATTTTGCTTTCAGCTCGATAGTTGTCCAATCCTTCTATCCCATCAAAATATGGTCTAATTTTAAAATGATTTAACAAGTTTAATACACTATCTCTATGTGCTGCTGTTAGAATAAATTGTGAGAAACCATTATTTTGTAAGGTATTCAATACCGTTTCTACATGCTCATGTAAATTGCATTTCAATACATCCTTGTTATAATTTGAAATAAATTTATTGGTCAATGTATCAAATGATTCAATATTGAAATTTATCCCTATTCTATCATAATAGGCCATAATTGGGAAACCAAAAACATCTTTGTAGGATGATTCAGTTAATTGTTGATTACTGTGATTGACTAATAAATTATTGGTAATGCTTATACAAGTATGCACATCATTCAATAGAGTCCCATTCCAGTCCCAGATAATTGTTTTGTATTTTGAGTTAATCATGTGTAAATTTAAAATTTTTATTATATAAAATATAAGTGTAGGAATAAATCAGAAAATATAATTGTAAAGTGCCGCAGTTGCGCTGCTATTATTTACTTTCACCCCCTTTTGAGCTATTAAGGGAATTGTGGCTAATTACTAATTATATTTTCTGATTTATTCCTACACTTATATTTTATATAATAAAAATTTTAAATTTACACATGATTAACTCAAAAT
>CAMZLN010000259.1 GCA_947311465.1 uncultured Saprospiraceae bacterium | reverse complement strand
ATTTAGGGTCTTTTTTGCATATTTTCTAGCAATAACTTACTGAATTACAGGTGATTATAAGCGCCGAGGTTGAGCCGAAATAGTCAAGTCCTAATACCAACTACTCAACTTATTAATCTGTCATAAATTCTATACTCGTACTTACAAAGTCTGTCAAATCTTTGCCTTTCAACATTCCTTGATTAACCAATGCAAGATTATAGAGGTATGAAGCAAATTTTTCTTTCTTTTCAGCGCTTCTCATCTTCAGTAGTTTACCACCGATTATTGGATGATTGGTATTGATGACTACATTGTATGTTTCTGGCATATTTCCCAAGCCCATACCTTGAGCTGCTTGCATCTCCTGCATTCTTCTCATAAACTCTGGCTTGGTAATCATCACAGGCATATCATTTGGAGAAAGTGATTTTAATTCCACAGATGCACCTACTTGATTTACATGAGTTTTAAATAATGCTTCTACTTTTTCTTGATCTTTTTCTGAAAGTACGGAAGCTACTTCTTCATCTTTCTCAATCAACTTGTCAATGGTATCTGCATCAACTCTAGCGAATTTTAGTTCCTGCATTTTATACTCCAATTGTTGTATAAAATGACTATCAATAACAGAATTCAATTCTAAAACATTGTATCCTGCATTTTTTGCAGTATTTACATTTCCATATTGAAGATCAAGATTATTGGCATACAAGATAACCAATTTACCATCCTTATCCGTTTGATTTTCTTTGATTAAATCTTTATATTCATTGATGGTAAAATACTTACCTTCAGTATCTTTAAGCAAAGTAAAATCTATAGCTTTATCATAAAATTTTTCTTCTGAAAGCAAACCATATTTAACAAATACGTCCAAATCCTTCCATTTATTTTCGTAATCTTCTCTATTGTCTTTATAAATAGAACCCAATTTTTCTGCGACCTTTTTCGTGATATACCCAGTGATTTTCTTCACATTTCTATCACTTTGCAACGCACTTCTAGAAACATTCAAAGGAATGTCAGGTGAATCAATTACACCATGCAACAATGTCAAAAATTCAGGCACGATTTCCTTAATGTCATCCGTTACATACACTTGATTACTGTATAGCTTAATTTTATTTTTTTGTACTTCAATTGTATTATCCAATTTAGGAAAATATAATATACCCGTTAAATCAAACGGATAATCAATATTCAGATGAATCCAAAACATTGGAGGCGCACTAAAAGGATACAACTCATTATAAAATGACAAATAATCTTCATCCGTCAATTCACTTGGTTGCTTCTTCCAAGCTGGATTTGGGTTATTGATAATATTATCAACCGTTACTTCTTTTTCTTCTTTTTCATCTCCTTCCCCTTCAAATATTGTTTCTGTTTTAGTACCAAACTTAATTGGGACAGGCAAAAATTTACAATATTTATCTAAAAGCCTTTGAATTTTTGATTCTTCAAGGTATTCTTTATCATCATCTCCCACATGTAGAATAATTTCTGTTCCTCTGTCTTTTTTATCACATTCACCAATCATATATTCTGGATCACCTTCACAAACCCATAAAATTCCTTTGGAACCTTTTTTATAAGAAACAGTTTTCACTTCCACTTTTGCAGCCACCATAAAAGCTGAATAAAAACCTAATCCAAAGTGACCTATGATATTACTATCGTCTTTATATTTTTCCAAAAACTCTTGAGCACTTGAAAAAGCCAATTGGTTTAAATATTTTTTCACTTCGTCTTCCGTCATTCCAATACCACGATCTTTAATTGTGATTGTTTTCGCATCTTTGTCAACCGAAACTTCAATTGTTGTATCTCCAATTTCACCTTTAAAATCACCTACTACAGATAAAGTCTTCAATTTAGAAGTTGCATCCATCGCATTTGAAATCAACTCTCTCAAAAATACTTCTTGATCAGAGTATAAAAATGTTTTTATGATTAGAAATATATTTTCCGACTGTACCGAAATATTACCTTTTTCCATTTTTTTATTTATTTTTCTTTAAAAAAAAATTATTTATGATTAATATTTTCACAAGACAAAGTGTCTATATAAAAATATATTTAATACTTATTTAAGTTAAATCAAATAAAGTGCCATCACATATTTATGCCAAATAGTCATATTTTCAATAACAAAATGTCCATTTAGTATAATACCATCTGCCAAATTCACAAAAATAATCTTATTTTCACATGTCACTAATTTCCATAGAATTGATAATCAAATATATTTTTGGTCTCACATTTGCTATAAAGAAATCGGTTTGCATAATTATACATTCATTTTTGATAAAATAATGGCATACTTCTTGCAAAACATATAGAAGTAACAAGTTATACGAAATTAGTTTTCTTGTTTCAAAAAGATTAATGCTATGAACGCATAAAAGATAGTAAGGTCAGAAGTGATCTTATAGAGTGAGTGGGGCCAGTTCATTGGGGGGTAGACTGGTCTTCATTCACTCGCTTTTTTAAAACAAAAAAGGTGACTAATTTTAAAAATTAGTCACCTTTTTTTATGTTTTTTACTATCGTTTAGGAAAAATAATAATTCTAAAGCGGTATCTTATCCACTCTTCGTTGATGTCTACCCCCTTCAAAAACTGTTTCTAAAAAAGTATCAATCATTTCTAAGGCCACTGTCTCATCGACGTATCTTGCAGGTATTGTCAAAACATTTGCATCATTGTGTTGACGCGCTAAACTAGCCAATTCCACATTCCAACAAATTGCTGCTCTAATTTCTTGATGCTTATTTGCAGTCATTGCGGCACCATTTCCACTACCACAAAGGATAATTCCCCATTCAGCAAATCCCGTTTCAATAGCATCTGCTACAGGATGAATAAAATCTGGATAATCAACTGATTCAGATGAATAACAGCCAAAATCAGCGACTACAAACCCTTTGTCGGCAAGTCGATCAATGATTAATTCTTTATACTCAAATCCTGCATGATCTGAACCTATTGCTATTACACTCATATTTTATTATTGTTGCTGGTTCATAAATGGAGCAAACATTTCTTTCAATTCGGCAGAAAACACTGCATCATTACATTTTTCTACCACTTGTTGAAGTCTATTCATAATAGCCACTGATGTTTGTGCATCATTTTCATATCCCTGCATCGAATCTTTATCCAAAGATGAATAGTAAACCATATTTCCAATCGTATTTTCACTAAGCTGCCTAATCATTGGTTTTGCTCCTTCGCAATCATCCGCATTCACCATCATCACTATTAAACCAAAAGTAGATGCATCAAATGGGAAATTCATATTAGGAAATCCTTCAAAATATTTTCTTAAAACATCCGCTGCTTTGTCTTTTTTACCTTCTCGAATCAACGCCTCTGCTGTACGGCTGATGATTCCACGTATTGCATGAGCACTTGGTAAATAACTTCTATTTACAAACAAGTCCATTTTATCAAAATTTCCCCATCTGAATTTATTCATAATAATATCATAACCTACTTCAGTATTTACACGACCATTTCCAATTATTCCATATGTATCTGTTTGTCCTTTACTGTAAACAGGGATTAATCTCATTCCAAGACCTTCTAATTCAGTAAAATTACCCAATCCATTCAATGCAGATTGTTGAGTTGTCACAGCAAAATATATCGGCCGTTCCCAAATATTATTAGCAATAATATCCAAGAGAGCAACATCACCTTTCAATAAATATTGTTTTTTTCCAAGATTAAGCGGAATTCGATCAACAACCAATGTATCATTAGGATTAATTATTCCATTTGCAATTCCTTTTTGTCGATCAACAGGAATAAATACATTTCTAGAAGGAAAAAATGATTCAAAATCTGAATATCCTGGTACAGGATTATTACCTGCTACAAATTTCAATGCTGTTTGGATTGAAATTGGATCTTTATATTTCTCTAGAATCGGAATTTGTCCTCTTTTCTTGCCCTGAATCTGATCCGCAGTAATTGTCATTTTAATTGGTGCAGAATCATTCATTCTATATCTCAACAAATTGATATACCAATCAACTTGAATCAAACTCAAATTGACCACTCTCACATCAGTCCTAATCCCTTCTACTTCTTGAGCATACCACAATGGATAAGTATCATTATCTCCATAGGTAAAAATAATAGCATTTGGCTTACAAGAATTCAAGAAATTACTAGCATAATCTCGTGAAGCTTTTTCATATCTTCTTGTATGATCATCAAAATTTTGGATTCCCATAATTAAAGGTGCCGTCACTCCAAGAGCAATACCTAATAATGCAGCGGATTTACTAGGCATATTCAGTTTATCCTTAAAGATTTTAAATAACGCCAAGACTCCCATCCCTACCCACATTGCGAATGTGATAAACGATCCGACCAAGACATAATCTCGTTCTCTAGGTTCATTAGGAGGTTGATTATTGTAAATTATTAGTCCTAAGCCCGTCAAGAAAAATAACACCATTAAAGCAAAAAATTCTCTTTTTCTATGCTTCATGTGAAAAAACAATCCTATCAATCCCAAAATAAATGGAATCATGTAATATTTATTTTTCCCTTTATTATTAGCCATGTACTCTGGCATATCTGTTTCATCAATGCCTCTCATTCTGTCAATAAACCCAATTCCAGAAATCCAATGTCCCCGTTTTTTATCCCAAGGATAATAGCCTTGTGTACCATTCTGACGTCCCGAAAAATTCCACATAAAGTATCTCCAATACATCCATTTCACCTGATAATTCCAAAAGAATGTAATATTATCGCCAAAACTTGGTCGTCCTCTTGGTACAGGTTTATTAGGGTCTAAACCCATCCATAATTTATATTGAGTAGGACGTCCTTGATCTCCATGTCCCATTCTTGGGAATAATTTTTTATCACTATCTTTATAAACATAACTCAAGCTATGATCCGTGATTTCATAACGATCCCCTACTCTACCATATCTATCTTTTTTTGCAGTACTGATTGGTTTCGCTTTAAAATCAGGTCCTTTTACCAATGCACGAGAGCCATATTGCTCACGATTGATATACGGCATCAATGACATAGGATCGGTAGGAGAATTCATATTAATAGGCGTCACCGTATTTGCACGAATCACAACCATACCTATAGTAGAAAAACCAATTATTGACAAAGCGAATCCAACTACCAATAATTCTAATAGAACATTTTTCTTTTTATGTGCATATTTTAATCCAAAATAAACAATTGCAACTAATATCAGAACTAACGGAACGACTCCTGAATGAAAAGGAGCACCAAAGCTATTTACCATCATAATCTCTAGGGATGCCCAAAGGCTTGGAATCACCACGATAACTCCCTTAAGTACCAATACTAAAGCTCCTAAACCAACAAGTAAAGAGACAATAATTCCCTTTATCGTTGTTTTTTCATATTTCTTAAAATAATACAATAAAGCCAGCATAGGGTAAGTCAACAAACTCAACAAGTGAACTCCAGTAGATAATGCCCCTGCATAAATAGCAAAGACCATCCATCTGTCCGTTTTTCTAGAATCTGGCAAACTATACCATTTCACCATTGCCCACACAGTCAACATAGTAAAGAAAGTAGACATTGCGTACACTTCTCCTTCTACTGCAGAAAACCAATTTGATGTAGAAAATGCAGTAACAAGCCCAGCAACGAAACCCGCTCCTGCTAGTGCATAAGAAGTTCCTTCATCTGGCGTTTCGTCTCTTCCGACAAAAATAAACTTACCAAATTCAATAGTAATCAATGCGGTTAACATGGCCGCCAATGCAGTCATAATACCAGATAGCAAATTTATTGAAAAAGAAATCGTTTCAGGATTATCTGAAAACGTCCTAGCAACAAGGGTAAACATACGCCCAATCAAGAGGAATAATGGTGCACCTGGCGGGTGAACCACTTCCAATTTATCAGCTCCACTAATAAATTCCCCACAGTCCCACAAACTTCCTGTTCGTTGTGCAGATAAAAAATATACTACCGTTGCAATCGCAAAAACAGCCCAACTAGAAATGGATTTTAATTTTTGATAGATCATTTATTTCGTAATTAATTTGATAATTAGTCCTTCGATTTTTTAAAACAAACACAAATGTAATAAAAATGCGCTTAGTTTGGGTATATTTAAAGTCAAAATCACTGGTTACAAGCCCAATGTACGAAATTTAACGTAGTTTAGCTACATAATGTTCAAAATAAAGACATTCTCTTATCACTTTTTGATAAAATTTAGTGTTTTTATATTTAGTTGCTAGTAATTTATTGTAATCGTTGTATTCCTCTGGCAAGGTTGGAATATCACGACTATAAGCACTAAATTCGGAATCTTTACTACAGCTCCATTCATTTAGTCGGCATTTTGCAGCCATAAAACTTGCTTTTGCCGCCAATTCCTGAGACTTTGCCAATAATCTTGCTTTTTCAAAAAATTCCAATGCTTTAGACATACTTTTATTCTCTTTATTTCCAAGAGGATCACCGTAAGAAGAACAGACATTATTTTCACAATAGCTCCAATTTGACCCACTTCTAAAATAATCCATTACATTCCATCCGTGTCCATAATAACTGATATTGTAGTAGGCAAGTCCCAATTTATAAAAATAGGGTGCCCCATCTTCCAAAGCAACTTTCCCCTTCAAATCCAGATCCAACATTTTTTCAATAATATCAACTCTAGTATATTCATTGGTATCCACTGTATAATTGACATAATCTTTAATTCTATCTCTAAATAAATTGACTTTAAAGATTGAACGCTCCTTTCGGGGCACTTGATTAAGAACCATTTTAGCAGCTTCAAACTGAAAAGATGACATCAAATCAACTCCTTTCAATTGAAGTAAAAGATTTTTCATTAGTTTTCCATCTTCTGAAACAAATGCTCTTTCTAATTTTGTCATTTCTTTTTTTTCAAAAATATCAAGCAGGTCTTCTATAATAATTCTCTTTGGATTGGGTTTTAATGCATCAATGGGATTTTGACATCGAAAAGATTTACCCTCATTGCCTTCTTTTTCATACAATGACGCTAATCTATCAAATAAGAAATCTCTAAAACTTGGAATTTTTTTGTATTCTTTATTAGACTTTACAATGTCCGCAATTTCATCTTCTACTTCATTGTCAATTTCGTTTAACATGTTAATTTTGAGCGCTAGAAGAAATATATCAAGTTGCTCCAACAATTTTTGACTCTTAATTGTTTTTTTATATTTTTTAAAATCTTTTTCTGCTTCGTAAAAATCACCTCTCAAAAAAGTAAGATATCCATCAGTTAACTTCCAAATATCTAAATCTTGCACTTTTTTTTCATTAATCACTGTTTGAACAAATTTCTGCATTTTGACTAGATACTTTGCATCAGGGGATAACTTTCGTGAAAGACCAGGTTTTTGTTTAAAATCCGTTCCTAAAAATAAAGATTCCAATTTTCTAACTTCATTGATAAGAATTTCTTTCAAATGGACATTTTTTGGATCCAACTTATATATTTCATTTAATTCTTCAAGAGCTTTACTTTCATCATCGGCTGCGCGAATCACAAATAAAGCAGCTTTTTCTTGATTATTCTTTGCCAATAATTTACATTGTTCCCATTCTTTATCATTATTTATCTCAAAGCTTCTAAATGCACTTATTCTTTTTCCTGGATATTTATCAAATATTTGTGCGAAGATGTAAGATGCTTTAACATTGTCTCCTAATGATTTTATTGCACCTGCTAAATGACCTTTTATCCAAAAATTAATAATACTTGGATCAGCATGTACTTTTGGCATTAATTCATCATACAACATCAAAACCTGTTGATATTTTCCTGCATAATGAGCCAATCGAATTATCTGATAAGCATATCGCAGTTTGACATAATCAGATTTAGTCTTATCAAAAATCTTTCTACCTTCTTCAAGTAACAGTACCATCTCCATTATATTTCGATTTGGGCGATCCCAATAATTACCAGAAAAAACGACATGTGGTTCACATTTTTTCGCATAAATGAGATAATCAATTACTTCAAGACATTTATTCGTTTTAAGATGGCGAGCAAAGCTATTTCTTTGTAATACAGTAGGTAATTTTATTTTTGAATTAACCGCTGCTGTTTTCAACAATTCCATTTGAGCCAATGGCATCTTAAAAACAAGTTGATGAATATCCTTTGTATTTGCTTTTTTACAAAAACGTGTTTCCCATTCGGACACATTTGCTTTCTGATGAGTTTTTACTTCTTTTTCATCATCAATTAGATCCAAATATTTCATAATAAATGGTGCTATTGGTGAAGGTGTTTCGATCAACCCATTCAGGAGAAAAGTATATCCTGTTTCATCATATTCTACCCAGCCACAACTTTGCGCTATTCTAATAGGAGCTATAAAATCAATTAAAATTAAAAGAATGATAGACTTTTTGTAAAAGTTCAGTTTCATATTGGTTGATTAACTTTGAATCCATGTGATAAAAACTAATAGTTCTATCATCACGAGGTAAATTTTTGCTTAATAAATTTGCTGCTTCCAATAAATCTGTTTTCATAACGGTTTCAAAACGAACAATATCATCTTCATAAAGATAAGACCCGTAAAGAAAGGTACTTTTTAAGACTTTATAATGATTTTTTGAAATTTTAAGATATTTAGTAGTAACAAAATCAGATTCTAATACATCATTGATTAATCTGATTAATTTTCCATCTCGAAAAACAACAGCCCAAGAATATAACGGTAAAGCAATGTCCAACGATAAAGGATACTTGTTGAGCTTGGATAAATATTTGGAGCCAATTTCGTTGTCTAAGATAGAATTTTCAGTGGACATTTTTTTCACTTCCCCCATGTTGTAATACATCAACATTCCCCTATTTACGGGTGGCACTCCAGTTTTTTCTAAAAATTTCACTTGATGCAACCGAATAGTTGATGAAATGAAATTAGCATTTACTTTTTTGAATAAACTTAGGAATTCAAAATATTTTTCTTTTGTAGATACTGTCCAATCACAATCGAATTGAATTTCTGATATATGATTCTGAAAAGATTTACTTATTTCTAAAATTTTTTGATTCGTTTTTTTTACCAATGGAAATAATTGAGCTTTAGGGATATTCACAAAAGTTCGATTGGTGATAAAAATAGTAGGTATGATTTCTATGGAGTCGATTATATTATTTGTTATTGACAGTATTCCTTTCGGAATAGCTTTTTGTGCTTCTTCATTCCAATCAATATCAAAATATCTCAAATATATTTTTTGAACACCCAAATTTTGAATTTGGTGTGACTTTTCATCTGAAACTTCCAAATTAGACGTCCAATGGTAAAGCGCCTTGATGGTTTTGACCTTCGGTTTTTGACACGAAAATGATATCAACAAGATATAGAGCAACACATATTTTCTCATTTTAAAATTGTATTTAAACTAAATCAAAAAAGCCTACGAATAATAATTTCGTAGGCTTTTGTTCTTTTTTAAAATAAAAATTAATTTCCTAATATCAATGGTAAACTTCCATCTCCACTACCTATCACAATCACCTTACTATTTGGAGATTTTGACAATTCTAAAGTCGCTTCAATTCCTTTATCTTGAAGAATTTTCTGATTCAAACTAGCACTTAAAATTCTATTAGACTCCGCCTTTGCGTTGGCTTCAATAATTTTACGTTCTGCTTCTTTTCTTTCTTTGACTAACCTGAATTCATATTGCAATGATTCTTGTTCTTCTTTAAGCTTACGCTCAATTGCAGCTTGTAAAGATTTAGGAAGTTTTACTTCACGAATCAAAATAGCGTCAATTATGATATTTTTTTCTAAAGCGGCTTTAGATGTCGTATTAAAGATTTCATCTTGAATTGCTTCTCTTTTAGTTGAATACAATTCTTCGGGTAAATATCGTCCAATCACTTCTCTAGTTGCGGATCTAACTTCAGGAATAATGATAGTATGTTTATAACTTGTGCCAATATCATCATGTAAATCAGCAACTTTATTAGGATCTGGATAAAATCTACAAGTCAATTCCACGTCGATATTCAACCCATTTTTTGATAAAACTTGCATTGTTTCCATCACTTCTTGTACCCGTACATCATATTTGTAAACTTTATTCCAAGGAGCTACAAAATGAAAACCTTGTCCCATAACATTTTCCTTATCCACTCCCCCTGAAAATCTTTTAAATAAGACACCCTTTTCACCAGGACCTAGAGTAATAAAAATTGTACTGGATAATATCATTAAAGCGATAAATCCAATAACTAAAAAAAACAATATTGAAGCAAATCCTTTTTGCTTGCCAGTAATTTTCGGATTCCATTGTTGCTGACTCATAATTTTATTTGTTTAATGAATGAAAACTAATTCAAAATCAAATATAGTACAAAAACCTAGGATTTAATTCTTTATTATACAAAAACCGTAAATCAATAGACAAAACATCATATTTTTCAACATTTTTATATTTTTATCCGTATATTGGGAATAGATAAATATATGTGGACTATTTAGCGAAGCAAATTGGCATTATAATTGCAACGTATTAAATAATTAACTTATACGTCCCATGCATGCAGTAATTAAAAAAAATAAAGTGAGATTTGTCTTGCTTTTCTTAGGAATATGTTTCTTGTTTTTTCTATTTGGATTTTCCAATTCAAATGAAAGGCTTGCTTTTTCAACATCAGAAAAAACAATATCTAATCAACAATTGGTTTTAAAAGATAAACTTAATTACCAATCTCTAGATAAAAAGTTAAAGGATATTTCTCCTAAAAGTGTTCCTACAAAAATAAAGCGTCAAAAGACATCAAAAAAGAATAAGGTCATAACTTTGACTCCTACAATTCCGAATGGAACAAAAATCATACATTCAAGTCAAAAAGAAATAATTCCAGTCCCTATAAAGAATATAGACAAAATTAATTCACCAGAAAAAGAATTTACCGCAAAAGGAAAAACACAACCTATTTTTTCAAAATCAAGTATTTCATTCTTACCAAAGAGTTTTGACAAAATTAAAATTACACAGACAAAACCCACTGTTTCCATTTTGAATAAACTCAATAAGCCCCAACAGTTTCAATTATTCAACCCTTCAAAGAACAAAAATAATACAAGATATTATTCTCTTCTTTCCGTAAGTGCTGCAACTTATATAGGAGGCGCTGTAGGACTATATAGCATTTGGTATTCAGATTACAAAACGGTTAAATTTCACTATTTCGATGATAGAGGAGAATGGTTGGACATGGACAAAGTTGGTCATTTTTTCAGTGCCTATTATGAAACTAAATTTGCTTTTCAAGCAGCTCATTGGACCGGAATCAGTAGAAGAAAATCTCTTTTAATTGGTGCTATTTCTAGTACCCTCATTCAAGGAACACTTGAAGTTATGGATGGATTGTCAAGCGGTTGGGGATTTTCAAAAGCTGATATTGCTATGAATACAATGGGTACGTCTCTATTCGCAGTACAAGAATTGATTTGGAAAGAACAGAGAATTAGTATGAAATATTCCGTTTCCAGACCAAATTATAGTGAAAAGGAGTGGGTAGAAGGTTTTCCTAAAAGTTCTATAAAAAGTAGAGCTAAGGAACTTTATGGAACTTCATTATCCGAGCTAATTTTAAAAGACTATAATGGCCAAACAATTTGGCTCTCTACAAATATTTCATCTTTTATACCTGAGTCTAGAATACCCAAATGGCTAAATATTGCATTTGGATATGGTGTAGAAAATGTAATTGGTGCATATCATAATGACTGGGATTATGTAGCAGACAAAAGATTTTATGGAGATAAACTTATCCCCCGTTACCGCCAATTCTACCTATCCTTGGACCTAGACCTCACCAAAATAAAAACAAAAAATCCATTACTAAAAACTGCTTTATTTGTTTTGAACTCAATTAAAATACCAGCTCCGACTTTGGAATATTCACAAGGGCAATTTAAATTTATCCCAATGCATTTTTAAGATTTCAAATCGTACCTTTGTATTTCAAAACTTTTAATTTGAATACAGCAGCTTCTCCATCAAAAAGAATATTAGGTATTGATCCAGGAACCAACATCCTTGGATTCTCTATTATTGATATTTACAAAAAAGAAATCAAAGTTATAAAAATAGGCGTCATTAGAATGTCTCATTTAACTGACCACGCTTTGAAACTAAGAGAGATTTTCGTTCAACTCAACCATCTTATTCAACTTTATTCTCCCAATGAAATGGCAATTGAAGCTCCATTCTTTGGAAAAAATGTTCAATCAATGCTCAAGCTAGGTAGAGCGCAAGGGGTAGCTATTGCGGCTGCAATAACGAATGATGTGGAAGTGACAGAATATGCTCCGAAAAAAATTAAGGTAGCGATAGTTGGAAATGGAAATGCTTCAAAAGAACAAGTTTTGAAAATGTTAGAGTCTATTCTAAAAGTAAATCTTTCTGACCAGTTACATGATGCAACAGATGCCCTAGCAACAGCAGTATGCCATCACTACCAAACTCAAAACCCATTAACAAAAGGGAAAAAATATTCCAACTGGTCTAGCTTTGTTGCTAATAATCCTTCACGAAAAAAATAAAAATTATTCTTGTAATACACCTGATCGAACTTGCTCCCATTTCCATGCGGTACGCATAATATCTTCAATATTTCTTTTGGGTGTCCAACCTAACACTTTTTCCGCTTTAGAATAATCTGCATAAATTGCAACTACATCTCCTTCTCGTCTAGGCGCAATTTTGTAATTTAATGCTTTGTCTGTTACATTTTCAAAAGCTTTGATTGCTTCCAAAACGGAAACACCATTTCCAATACCTACATTAAATACTTCTACTTTTTCTTTCATATCACCCATTGCATATTGTAGAGATTTTGTATGGGCATTTGCCAAATCCATAACATGGATATAATCTCGAATACAACTACCATCCCTAGTATCATAATCATTTCCAAAAACATCAAAACCTTCTCGTTTTTTAATACCAGTTTCTGTAATTACGGGAACAAGATTAGCCGCTTTATTAATGGGAGATTCACCAATCAACGCAGACTCATGAGCTCCAGCAGGATTGAAATATCTTAATAAGATAGCAGAAAAATCTTTATTCGCATTAATGAAATCTGTAATAATATCTTCTCCAATTACTTTTGTTCTTGCATAAGGAGATTCTGGTGGAGACAACGGGGTATTTTCTGTTACAGGTAGTTTCTCTGCATTTCCATAGACAGAACATGATGATGAAAATATAAAATGCTTTACATCGTTTTTTAATGCACAATCCAATACATTAATTAAACTTGTAATATTATTATGAAAATATTGCAAAGGGTTATATACGGATTCTCCTACGTTTTTCAATGCTGCGAAATGTATGATTCCATCAAATTTTTCTATTGCAAATACTTTTCGTGTCTTTTCTAAATCACACAAATCAACTGTATAGTTTTTTACTTGTACTCCAGTAATTTGACGTATTCCCTCTAAAACTCGAATATCTGAATTACTATTATTGTCAATAGAGATTACTTCAAACCCATTTTCAATTAAATCAACTATCGTATGACTACCAATATATCCACAACCTCCTGTAACTAATATTTTCTTTTTCATAATTCTTTTTATTTCGTGTTTAAAGCAAACTTTTTTTCCAAGCACCTATTCGTATTACCCATAGTGTGTTATTATGTACGCCATTTTTTAAATAAGGGTATATAAAAAAGCAAAATTAACACTTAATTATTTAATTTGTGTAACTTTTATCACGTGTTCTACATATTTTACAATGAAGAAAGAAATTCTTAGAGAAGATTTGGTCAACGATATTCAACATATCGCTAAAAATGCTGGTCTTGCTATTTTAGAAATATATCATTCGTCTGACTTTGAAATTGAATTTAAAAAAGATGATTCTCCGTTGACAAAAGCCGATAAAACTGCTAATAAAATTATTGAAAGTGGGTTGAATCAACTTCCTGAAAATTTTCCTATTCTCTCAGAAGAAAATATAGAAATTCCATATTCAGTTCGTAAAGATTTTGATTTTTTTTGGATGATAGACCCCTTGGATGGCACTAAAGAATTTATCGATAAAAATGATGAATTTACAGTCAATATTGCTCTCATCCATAAAAATAAGGTTGTTCTTGGAGTCGTTTATGTTCCAGTTTCTGATGAAATGTATTTTGGTGTAAAAAATAAAGGTGCTTTCTCTGTAATTAACGGGAAAACTCAAAAATTATCACCAAAACCTTTTGATCCTAATACAAAAAATCTAAAAGTAGTTTGTTCAAAATCTCATATTAATGAAGAAACAAAAAAACTAATTGCCCGATTAGGTGAACCAATCATCATTCCCAAGGGAAGCTCACTAAAGTTTATTGAACTTGCAAAAGGTACTGCACAACTTTATCCAAGAGTAGGAACCATCATGGAATGGGACTCAGCTGCAGCTCAAATTATTGTAGAAGAATCTGGTGGACAAATTCTTAATTTAAAAACAAGAAAACCATTGCTATACAATAAAAAAGATCTAAAAAATCCTGATTTTTGGGCTACAGCAAATGTAATTAATAATAAAATTTCCGCTGTCATCATTACAAAAAATGAAGCAACCAATATTCAAAAAACAATAGAACAATTACTAAAAGTAGTTGATGAAATTATTGTAATAGATGCATTTAGTACTGATAGAACTAAAGAAATTTGTGAACGATTCGGTGCTATTGTCTATCAAAAAGATTGGATAGGATATGCTCAAAATAAAAATATTGGTAATCAATTGGCTAGCAATGATTGGATTTTATCTATTGATGCTGATGAAATTCTATCCGATGAACTAATTAATTCAATAAAAAATTTAACACTAACGGATAATACGGTCTACGCTCTAGATCGAATAACCAGTTACTGTGGAAAATGGATTAAACATGGTGATTGGTATCCTGATTGGAAACCTAGATTGTTTAATAAAAATCAAGTGCAGTGGCAGGGTAATTTTGTCCATGAAACATTAGCCATTCCAGATCATTTTCAAATAACAAAAATAACAGGTAAAGTATTTCATCATTCCTATAAATCCAAAGAAGAACACACGTCAAGATTAGAGAAGTATTCCAGTTTGGCTGCGCAAGATTTATACAATCATGGGAAAAAGGCAAGCACAATAAAAATATGGATAAGTCCGCTTTTCCGATTATTTAAAAATCTTATTATTAAAAAAGGAATTCTAGATGGTAGAGCTGGTTTTCAAATTGCTTATCAAGAAGCTAAAGCAGTCCATTTAAAATATAAATTACTACGTTCTAAAAAATAGTGTAAAAATAGTATTCAAAATTATTAACATTTTAATATTTGGCATCGTATTAGTATTAAATAAGATTTGTGTCCTTAAAAAAGGCATACCTTCTTTCAATTAAAAATTATTTAATGAAAATTGCTGTTGTAGGTGCTACTGGCTTGGTGGGTACTGTTATTTTAAAAACCTTAGAAGAACGAAACTTCCCTGTTTCAGAACTAATTCCTGTTGCTTCAGAGAAATCTGTAGGAAAGCAAATACAATTTAAGGATAAAAGCTATTCTGTAGTGAGTATGCCAACTGCAATTTCTATGCAACCAGATATTGCAATTTTTTCAGCTGGAGGCAATACATCCTTAGAATGGGCACCAAAATTTGCAGCTGTAGGAACTACTGTAGTGGACAATTCATCTGCTTGGAGGATGGATCCTTCTAAAAAATTAGTTATTCCTGAAATAAACGCAAATATTTTAACAATTGAAGATAAAATCATTGCTAACCCGAATTGTTCAACAATTCA
Organism: uncultured Saprospiraceae bacterium; assembly: GCA_947311465.1. Classification (GTDB taxonomy): domain Bacteria; phylum Bacteroidota; class Bacteroidia; order Chitinophagales; family Saprospiraceae; genus CAMZLN01. The sequence continues at coordinate 2,736 of CAMZLN010000259.1, read as the reverse complement.
AATGGTAATGGCTTTAGGTCCCATCCACAAAAAATACGGAATAAAACGTTTGGTGATTTCGACTTACCAATCCTATACAGGCACAGGAGTGAAAGCCGTAAACCAATATGATAGTGAAAGAAATGGTATTGCAATTGATCAAAAAGATATGGCGTATCAATATCCTATTTTTGGAAACTGTATTCCACATTGTGATATTTTTCTAGAAAATAACTATACGAAAGAAGAGATGAAACTTGTACATGAAACAAGAAAAATCTTACAAGATGAATCCATTAAAATTACGGCAACAGCAGTAAGAGTTCCTGTGAGCGGTGGACATTCTGAAAGTATAAACGTTGAATTAGAAAGACCCTTTGAAATCAACGATATTAAAAATTTAATGAGCGAATCATCAGGTATTGTTTTACAAGATGATGTTCACAATAATAAATATCCTATGCCATTATTTGCCAAGGATAAAGATGAAGTTTTTGTAGGAAGAATACGAAGAGATAACTCTATTGAAAATGGGTTAAATCTTTGGGTTGTAAGTGATAATTTGCGAAAAGGAGCTGCAACAAATGCAATACAAATTGCGGAATACTTAGCAAAACATCAACTAGTTAGTGTCACAATAAAGTAAGTTTTAATCGTTTTTTAAATGTTTTATATACTTAGCTGTTGATATTGATGATACAAATGTTTAAATTGTAAATATTATTATAATACTACTGAATTATTTATTGAACCGATATAATACTTGAATTTATGAAAACCAGACTTGTTCTATGGGGAACAGATGCAAATGACGAAAAAGTACTTGTTGCAATCGCACTAAGAGCTAGCGAAAACAAAGTTGATTTATGGACTATTGAAGACAAACTAGTTGATGATGAACTGATGGACAAAATGATGCAAAATTGGAGAAATGGAAAAGATGTTGATTTTCCACAAAGCAACCATTTTGAACGCCCTCTTTCAGCCTCTGATAGTATTTTGCCCGACGAAATCAAAGTAGAAAAAACAGATTTAATCAATCGTGCTCAAACAGAATGGCACTTTGTAGTTTTATCTGGAAAATTGCACGATGTTTATATTTCTGAATTAGGAGAACTGAAAGATAAAGTTACAGAGCTTTCAGAATATAGTTCAGATACTTGGAATGATTTAAAATCATTTTGGAATAAAGTCCAAGATCAGATTCGTGAAAGAAATCTTTTTAGAGAACATGCCAATTCATTAAGAGAAACGACTAATGGTCTTTTTGGAAAAATGAAAGAATTGCGTTCTACATTAGATGAAGAATTCCGACATAAATCAAAAGAATACTATCAAGAATTCATGGATAGTGTTGAAGAGATAGAAAAGAAACTAGAAGCAGGAAAAGGTTCTAGGCTTTCCAATCTTTTCAATGATCTTAAAGATCTTCAACATAAATTTAGAGATACTAAATTAACAAAAGAACATAGATCGAAAGTTTGGGATAAGATAGATGCAGCCTTTAAAGCTGTAAAACAAAAACGTTTTGGAGATAGTGGAGCCACCAATAATTCTGGTTCAGCTATGATTAGATTAACTCGCAGATATGATGGATTGATTACAGCTATAGATAAAATGCAAAAATCAATTGATCGTGACGAAAGAGATAAATCTTTCCAAGAAAACCGCCAAGGTAATGCAGGAGGTCAATTAGAAGCACAACTTCGTGAAGCAAAAATGAAAATGATTGAAGAACGAATCAATTCTAAGAAAGAAAAACTCTTAGACATGAATAAGACCAAGCTTGAGATTGAAAAGAAAATTGAAGTTCAAAAACAGCGTGATGCAAAAGATGCAGAGCGTGCTAAAGTTGAAGCTGCAAAAGCTGCCGCTAAAGCTAAAATTGCAGCGGAGATTAAATCTGCAGATGCAAATAGAGATACAGAAAAATTGAAAGCAGCAGCAGCTAAAATTGCTCCTACAAAGAAGGATGTGAAGGATGTTAAAAAAACTGAAACACCTCCAACAAATATAGAAGCTGCAGTTGATACGGCAAAATCTGTTTCTAAAATAACTTCAGAAGAAGAGTAGATCTTTTTCTTTGACAAAATAATTAATTAGAGCATCTCCATTTGGGATGCTCTTTTTTATTTATTTAAGCCTATTTCACTTTTCCAAAATTTAATTGAATCCTACATTTCAATGGATTAAGCTTTTCATCTATTAGAGAAATAGATACCTACTTTTGTAGTATTCCTTTTTTACATTTAATGTTATCCTACAATTTATCTCCACTCGATTACATATAGCTTATTGTCCACCACATACTACCCTTGTCCAATAGGCTTTGACTATACATCTTATCTCATTGCTTTGTATTGGGAAAAAATTCCAAGTCCTGTGCTGACCCGGACGTGATGGTATTGGAAGATACCGAAATCAATTTCAAGCATAAATCCTTGAGCCTCGCTAAAATATTTTTTTTAACGCATTGTTCAAATAAACTTTAATTTATTGCACGTTCTTTAATTAAATATTTCGTCCAATAGAATTACTTTTCTCTAAGAGATTTTTGATACTGACAAGATCAAAAAATTAAACAAAAAAAAGCCTTGTCAAAAATGACAAGGCAATTTAATAAAAAAAACTGGCAGCGACCTACTCTCCCACCTAAAGGCAGTACCATCGGCGCTGAAGGGCTTAACTTCTCTGTTCGGAATGGTAAGAGGTGGATCCCCTTCGCTATAACCACCATTTTTCTCTTCAGCTATATTT
>CAMZLN010000258.1 GCA_947311465.1 uncultured Saprospiraceae bacterium | reverse complement strand
GTGCAAAAGGTTCAAGGTGCAAAGGTGCAAAAGGTTCAAGGTGCAAAGGTGCAAAAGGTTCAAGGTGCAAAGGTGCAAAAGGGGTAAGTGCTTTTAGGGAAATGTGAAGGAATTAGGACTTGAAAGCTTGACGTAGGAGAGACTTCAAAGCCGAATAAAAGAATTAGAAAAAAAGATAATATATTATTAAGTCAAGGAATATAAAAAATGGATTTTAAAAAAATAGTAGCACATTGTAAGGAATATGGTTTTATCTTTCAATCGTCTGAAATTTATGATGGATTGAGTGCCACTTATGATTATGGACCCAATGGAGTGGAGTTGAAAAACAATATCAAGAAATATTGGTGGATGGCAATGGTGCAGATGCATGAAAATATTGTAGGTTTGGATGCCGCAATTTTTATGCATCCAAAAACTTGGAAAGCATCAGGACACGTGGACGCATTTAATGACCCTTTGGTAGATAATAAAGATTCTAAAAAAAGATATAGAGCGGATGTTTTGGTGGAAGATTATATGGCTAAGATTGAAGCGAAAATCAAAAAAGATGTTGATAAAGCACGAAAGCGTTTTGATGATTTTGATGAAGAAATGTTTAAAAAGACCAATGGGCGTATCGTTGCAAGACAAGAAGAAATTGATAAAATAAGCAATCGTTTGGCAACAGCTATGACTGATGGAAACATGGAAGAAATGTACCAAATGATTATGGATCTTGGGATTGCATGTCCTGTAAGTGGATCTAAAAATTGGACAGAAGTACGTCAATTTAATTTGATGTTTTCTACTCAATTGGGAAATATAGCAGGTTCGGAAGGTAAATTATATCTACGTCCAGAGACTGCTCAAGGTATTTTTGTGAATTATCTTAATGTTCAAAAAAGTACACGTCAAAAACTTCCTTTTGGTATTGCTCAGATTGGTAAGGCGTTTCGAAATGAGATTGTAGCTAGACAATTCATCTTTCGTATGCGTGAGTTTGAACAAATGGAGATGCAATATTTTATCAAGCCTGGCACTCAAAAGAAATGGTTTGATTATTGGAAAGATGCCCGAATGACTTGGCATAAAAATCTTGGAATTCCAGCAGATAAATATCGTTTTCATGATCACGCAAATTTGGCTCATTATGCGGATGCTGCTACAGATATAGAATTTGATTTTCCATTTGGAATGAAAGAATTGGAAGGAATTCACTCTCGTACTGATTTTGATTTGAAAGCTCACGAAGAGTTGTCGGGTAAAAAATTGCAATATTTTGATCCAGAGACCAATGAGAATTATGTTCCCTATGTTTTGGAAACATCCATCGGAGCAGATAGAATGTTTTTAGCAGTGATGTCAAGTACATTACAAGAAGAAACTGTTCCTGATGCGAAAGGAAATGATTCCACTAGAATCGTGATGAAGTTACATCCGGCGATTGCTCCTGTAAAGGTGGCGATTTTGCCATTATTGAAAAATAGAGAAGAATTGACTTCAAAAGCAAGAGCTGTTTTTGATAAATTGAAGTTATCTTTCAATTGTCAATATGACGAAAAAGATGCCGTAGGACGTAGATATCGTCGTCAAGATGCGATTGGTACGCCTTTTTGCGTGACTATTGATTTTGATACTTTGGAAGATGATACGGTGACTATTCGAGAAAGAGATAGTATGGAGCAGACTCGTGTGAAGATTGATGAGATAGCAGGGATTGTGGGGGAGAAGGTGGCTATGAAGTCGCTATTTGAGTAGGGGGCTTTTTGGAGGAGTCGAGGTTGACTTGGGGCTAGCCCTAGGTTTCACCTAGGGTTAATCTGGTGAATCCTTTGGATTTTTCGTGAAGACGGGACTTGTAAAATAGGATTAGGAAGGATTTGAATTGTATAAATCCAATGGAGTCTTCGTGTTAATCCTTATGCGAAAAGTGAGACTAAAGAAATAGAACATTTTTGGAATTAATTATAAATATTTATATTACAATATAAAACCCAAAGGGTTCACCAGATTAACTATGGGTGAAAACCCATAGAGCCCATAGAGCCCATAGAGGTAGAAATAAAAAACATGGAAAGAGAAATAAATAAAAGAGCAGAAGGAAAATGCGAACTCTGCAAAGCAGACGAAAACCTAAAAGTCTATGAAGTACAACCCGTACGACAAGGCAAACCAGAAGACAGTGCCTATTTATGCCCAAAATGTATCTCGCAAATCGAAGATATGGACAATCTAGATCCTAATCACTGGCATTGCTTGAACGACAGTATGTGGAGTGAAGTACCTGCCGTACAAATTCTATCCTACCGACTACTCAAAAAACTAGGGCAGCAAGATACCCTAGAAATGATGTACATGGATGAAGATATGATGGAGTGGGCAAAGGCATTGGATGATAAAAAGACCGTAGTTCATAAAGATGCCAATGGAGTGATATTGGAAGCGGGAGACTCTGTGGTTTTGATCAAAGATTTGAAGGTGAAAGGCTCTAGCATGGTTGCTAAGCGTGGTACGGCAGTACGAAGAATCCGTTTGGATCCTGATAATGGAAATTATATTGAGGGAAAAGTGGAAGGACAGACTATTGTGATTATTACGGAGTATGTGAAGAAGACTAAGTAGATTATTTGTTGCGGGTACGGAAGTTAGAATAAGTATTGAAAATTTTGCAATTGAAATTGCAAAAGCCGAAAATAAAAAAAGGGAAAATACATTGACTGCATCTCCCCTGGAATCATAATTGGACGTAATATTCTTGATTAGAAAAAAAATAAAGACACGCAGTGCTTTATTGGATTCTAAATAAATTCTAATTTTTGTTTTTGGGGAGATCCATATATGGGGAGTTATATGCATACGGATAGTATATATGCGAATACTGTGCCAATTTTTTTGGATTTTTAAATATTTTTTTGTACTAGACTTCGGAAGTCTATAATCTTCGGAAGTCTAGTTCATAGCCTAGTGCCAATTCACCCCAAGCACCGACCATCTCCTTGGCATCTTCGCTCCTAAAATCTCTTGATATTCTGTATCAAACACATTTTGAATCTGGAAATAAATCCCAAATGTCTGTGTCCAAGGATGAAAATTCAATTTCAAATGAGTCACCGAATATTTTTCAGAAACAAAAAAGTACTCGTCAATTGACACGCCATCCCGATGAATATAATGGGTAGTCGTAGAGATATCAAAATATTTGGATTTGAAAAATAAATTGAATCCTACATTGTGATTAGGATGATTGGCAACGTATTTTGAAATAATATCTTCTCCATTATTTGTTTTTAGAAAAGTATAATCCAATCTAATATCCAAACTGTTATTTTTAATTTTTAATTTCTTATTGGCAGAAAATTCCAATCCGTAAGTTTGCGTTTCCACAATATTTCGTGCATATAAATAATCCGAATTAACTTGAAGATTCGTAGCATTAGAAATATCATTGGAATTGGTCAAAACATAATCAATCAAATTATTGGAAAATCTATAAAACCCAGTTGCAGAAATAGTCAAATCTTCCAAAGGATAAATATCCGTTCCCAAATCAAAATTATATGATTCTTCCGCTTTTAAATCAGGATTTCCAATATTCCGACCAGGAGAAAGACTAGAAATTTGAGACGAAATATATCTTTCTGTAAAATCAGCCGCACGAATCCCTTTGCCAATCGACGTTCTCAATACAAATTTATTTTGGATATAGGAAACATTAAGTTGTGGGAGAAATTTTGTTCCAAAATTAGCATCATTTTGAAGACGAAGTCCCAAAGTAGAATGTAAATTGGAAAGCATATTATAATGCATTAATCCATAAATCCCAAGAGATGCATTTTTGTGATTCCCACGATCATTACTTTCTATGGTTTTATTTTCCAATTGCGTTCCAATTGCCAATTTTATTTTTGAATGGAGTAAAAAGTCATGATGCAAACGCATACTCAATAATTCGGTAGTATGATGATTCTCTCCAAAAAGTGGATTAAAAATAAATGTATCATTTCCTTTTTTGTATCCAATGTTCAATTCAGAATGATGATTCCTTTTGTTTCGTTTTATAGCAAACTGCGACCAAATACTATTGGTTTTTTCTCTGGATTCATCATACGAACTCCTTGTATAGAAGTATTTTGCGTTGAATTTTCGATCATCATATCCTATTCTTGCGTAAGCACTCCACACTTCATTGATTTGATAGTTCACAGCTCCACTATAAGTTTTTAGATCAAAATAATTACTAAAAAGACTGTCAGCGGATGCGATTTTTCCAAAATTTGGATTAATTAAAGTTTCTCCATCCGAAATCGATGTTTTGATACTGCTACTATATGATAATTTTCCTTTTTTTCCGACAATTCCAATATCTGACAATGATGTATTGTGTTGTCCAAAACCAATATTTCCTACAAAATTCACAAAATCATTACTCTTTTTATTCACATAAGTTTTTGTTTTAATATGAATAACACCCCCAACTGCGTCAGCTCCAAACGATGCACTTGCCGTGCCACGAATAATCTCAATATGATCAATTTCTGCCAAGGCAACGGGTATGTTATTATTAAAATGAGCCGTGAGTGGGTCATTTAGGCGGATATTATCCACCAAAATTAAGACTTGCGAAAAAGTACTTCCCCGCATTCCAATATCTGCTTGTACACCAAAACCATTTCTTGAATTGATATTTATTCCTGCAATGGAACGGAGTAATTCATCCACAGATTGAATAGGTAATTGGCTGATTTCTTCATGAGAAATAATCGTAACATTTTTTCCACTCTCTTTGATGGAAGTGGAAATGTGGGTTGCGTTGATTTGAACGGAATCTAGATTTACCGATTGGGCAAATAAAAATGAGCTCCATACAATACATAGAATGATGATTAGATTTTTCATAGTTCGATTTTGATTGCAAAGGAACGTAAAACCTAGTTATTTTGTATCAATTATTTGATGAAAAAATGCCACGAACACAACATGATTCGTGTATTCGTGGCAAAAAAAGATTCTAAAAAAATCATATCTCATTCACCAATTCCCAAACTTTCTCATTATAATTTTCCTTCGTAATACCTGTCAATTTCTCTAATGCTTTATAATAATTGGCATTTCCTTTCTCGTAAGGACCGCAATTTAGAAGCTCCCAAACAGCAGAAAAGTCTTTTTCTTTTTCGAGTTTTATCAAGATTATAGCATTTACAACATAGTCCACCATCAAATGTTTTGATTGAGTATCATTAAAATTGAATGGATTTTCTTTGTAGCTCGCCCAATCTACATTTTTATTCTTGACGACTTTTTCTTTAAATATTTTTAGGATATCATCCCAACTGTATCCCCAGCTACCCCCATACATATAAGCAATGGCTTCATCAATCGGTTTGTTTACTTTTCTCCTTGAAATGACAATACTTAATCTATCATGCCATAAATCATGTCGGTCATATCTATCAAAAGTTTCATTATTAGATCCAGAAAGCGAAACCATTTTATCATTTGAAACAGAATAATATCCGCCTCTATTCCTTCCATTATAGTCAAGTTTATATAAAACACCCATGAGTTTTAAGACTTCATTAGCATCTTTACAAAGATAAGTTTCTAGTTTCTTTGGTGTGGATCCTATTTTTTGATCAAAAATTGTGGCATACTTACAATAGTCGTCTATGTATTTTTTATTTATGGAAGATTTATAGTGGAAGGTAAACATATCTTTTTTTAGATGCTTCCAATCTTTAGTATTTCTAATTATAGGGGAAGAGAATAAATAGGAATCTCCTGATTTATGAGCTATAAATTCAAAAATAGCTCTTAATGTAGGTTCATTTTCTATTGTACCCATGTAAGAAACTTGTATTAAATAGTCGCCATTTGAAAGCGGAGCTAAATTGGAAAGATATGGTTTGTAAAAATGGTCATCTTTGTACTTGCGACTTTTTTCAATACCGTTGATTTCATCTAAAAGAATAAATGTTTCGGTTTTTTCTTTGGGAAAGATCCATTTGTTTTTCTCATTATCTTCTTGAGCAGACATTAAAAATTGATTGATTGTCTCTGTTAGCTTGGTGGAAACAATAGTATCTTTAGGAAGTCGAAGAAATGATTTTACTTGTAATTGACTTTGTGCTTTTGTCGTATAGGAAATTAGGAATACAACAATGATGGTAAATAATTTTGTTCGCATGGTTAGGTTATTTTTAAAGTTATTAATTTATAATTGTATGAAATCAAAGCATCATGACATCAAGGTGTAGATTTTTATATTTTAGGCAAAAAAATGGCTAGCAATTCATAAACCACTAGCCATTCATCAGATTAGAAAACAATCTAACCTGCAAAATTTCATTGTGAAAAATATTTTATTTCACTAATTTCTTTATCTCTTCTTCCAACTCTTCCTCATCTCCTGGAGCATATCCGCTATGTGAGAAAACAATATTTCCTTCTTGATCTAATAGGTAAGTCTGCGGAATCGTTTGAAATCCCATTGCCTGCGGCAACTTTGAATTACTATCTGAAAGTACTTCAAATTCCCATCCTTTTGATGCTACCAATCCAGGTACTTTAGCCAATGCTCTTCTTGTATCAATAGTAATCGCTACTAACTCCACATCATATTCTTCTACCCAATCACCATAAATTTCATTGATTACGTCCAACTCAAGTTTGCAAGGCTTGCACCATGTTGCCCAAAAGCTCAAAACGGTAATTTTACCATTTTTTGCATAATCTTGAATATTCACCGTACTTCCATCTAGTTTCTTAATAGAAATATCTGGTACTTGCTGTGTCTGTGCAAAAGATTGCATTGAAAAAGTAAGAAATAGAAATAAGGCGACATTTTTAAACAATTTCATAGAGTTGATATTTTATTTATTAATTTTTGTAGATAAAAAATACTATTTTTGATTTATTAACTAAATCTGTTGCAAAATATAGATTTATTATCGGATAGACAAGATGATTAACAGATATTAACAGAAATATGAAAACGTTAACGATGTAATTCTCATTTTGTCGCAAAGTATGACTAAAATAATTTGTAACGAAAATAGATGAAATGAATTTTTTGAAATTTACAACCTTTTTTTTCTTGATACTGGGCGTTTTTAATCAAGTGAATGCTCAAAATCAAGGTACTTTGTCAGGAAGTATTCAAACCAATGCCAATTTTTTTCAAAGGGATACGGTCATTGGAGCTCAAAATACACCACAGTATGATCATCAACTTTTCGGTGGAGAAACTTGGGTAACTTTGAATTACAGCAATTGGGGCTTCGATGTGGGCGTACGATATGATTTGTTTAACAATTCAAACCTTCCTAATCCACAAGGATCTTTCAATGAAAATGGAATAGGAAAATGGTTTATTAAAAAGAAATTGGGTGAATTTGATTTTGCAGTTGGAAATCTTTATGACCAAATTGGTAGTGGAATTATTTATCGAGCTTATGAAGAGCGTCCCCTTTTTATTGACAATTCTTTGCTTGGTGCAAGAGCCATTTATCATATCAATGAGGATTGGGAAGTGAAAGGGTTTGTAGGAAAACAAAAGCATGTTTTCGAAACGTATCCATCTATCGTGCGAGGAGCGAGCGTGGATGGCTTTTATGCGCTCAAAGATGAAACTAAAAATTGGTCGATTTCTCCAGGGTTTGGTGTAGTTGCAAGAACAATTGATGATAAAACTATGAATCTTTTGGTCTCAAATATCAAAACGTATTATGCTACGGATAGTACGAAAGTCTTTGTTCCGAAATACAATACAACGGCATTCACTTTTTATAATAATTTATCTATGGGTAAATTTAATTGGTATGCAGAAGCGGCTTTCAAATCAAATGATCCTGCAAGAAATGGTGAATATTTTACGGATGGACTTGGTGCCGTATATTATTCATCTTTGAGCTTTGCTACCAAAGGACTCGGAATTACTTTGGAAGGAAAACATACTGAGAATTTTGAATTTAGAACGACTCCTCTTGAAAGTTTGAATCGGGGTTTGCTTAATTTTATTCCACCTATGACTAGAATTAATGCTTATCGTTTGACAACAAGATATAGTGCGGCTACACAGTTTTTAGGTGAAAATTCTTTCCAAATTGATGTAAAATATGCTCCAATAAAAAAAATGCTGTTTAACGTTAATGTTTCAAGAATGACCGATTTAGATAATGATTTATTATATCAAGAATTTTATTTTGATGTAGTTTACAAACCTAATAGAAAAAATAGATTCGTTTTTGGGGTTCAAAATCAAATTTACAATCAAGATGTTTTTCAATTCAAACCTGGTGTGCCTTTATTAAAACCCACTACTCCTTTTGTAGAATATTTGCATAAAATGAAAAAAAGACGTTCTATTCGAATGGAACTGCAATATATGTTGATGGATTCTCATACAGATGATATGGGACATACGACAAAAAATGATCAGGGCGATTGGTTATTTGGGTTGGCAGAATATAGTATTGCTCCGCATTGGATATTTACGATTTCAGATATGTACAATGTATCTCCAGGGAAAAAATCACCTAAAGATAGTCAAGGGAATTATATTTCTTCACACTATCCACGATTTGATATTTATTACAAATTGAAGACAACTCGATTGTCATTGAGTTACGTCAAACAAGTGGAAGGAGTGGTTTGTACAGGTGGTATTTGTCGTCTAGAACCTGCTTTTAGTGGTGTCAAATTTACATTAAATTCTAATTTTTAAAAAAATTGTAATGAAGAAATTATTAATAGTAATATACACAATTGTTGCCATAACTTTTTTTACAGGATGTGATGAAATACCTCCAGACGTAAGCAATCCTGGATCTTCAGTCGGTGGTGGTGGCTCAACAGTTGATGATCAAATGAGAAATGTGTTTGTAGAAGAATTTACTGGATTTAGATGTGTGAATTGTCCAGAAGGTAGTGCAAAACTAGCTCAGTTCATCGATACACATCAAGGCAGATTAATGGCAGTTTCTATTCATGCGGGTTTTTTCTCAAATCCTTATCCTGTGAATAAATATGATTTTAGGACACCAGACGGTGATCAACTTTTACAATTATTGGGTCCTGAAGGTGGATATCCAGCAGCAACCATTAACCGTACAAAATTTGATGGAGATAATTTCCTTTTAGATAAAGAATCTTGGGCAGGGTATATTGATCAAGAATTGGCTGCCACTCCAAAAGTGAAAATTGATCTAAAAAAAGAGTACAATACATCTAATCGAACCTTGGATTTAGATTTGGATTTTTATATACAAGAAGATATTTCAGACGAATTGAGATATAGTGTCATTATCACAGAGTCGCATCTTATTGATGCACAATTGACTCCAGACAGTTCTCCAGACAAAGATTTAAATTATGAACACAATCATGTTTTACGTAAGGTTTATCCACAGTATGATGGTAAAAAAATAGATGGAAGTACTTTAGCAAATGAAGTTTTGAATGTAAAAACATCTATTATCTTGGATAGTAAATGGAAAGCAGAAAATTGTGAAGTAATCGTTATTGCGCACCGATTTGGTGAAACCATCGAAGTACTTCAGGTGGTTCAAAAACATGTTGCAGAATAAGATATGATCGAAAAAAACCAAATAATAACTCCTAGCCACGGGAAGTCACTTTTGCTTGATATTCATGGAAATGATAATGGTATGCGAAAGCCAATTATCATATTTTCTCATGGATTTAAGGGATTTAAAGATTGGGGGCATTGGGGATTGATTGGAGAGTATTTCTCTAAAAAGGGATTTGTTTTTATTAAATATAATTTCTCTCACAATGGTACTACTTTGGAGAATCCTTTTGATTTTGATGATTTAGAATCTTTTGGTGATAATAATTTTTCAAAAGAATTGGCAGATTTAGATGCGGTTTTGAATTGGATAGATCAGAGTGGAAATCCAAATTTTGATCCCAAGAATATCACTTTAATAGGTCATAGTCGGGGAGGAGCTACAAGTATAATCAAAGCAGCTACGGACAGTCGGGTTACAAAATTAATTACTTGGGCATCCGTTGCCAAAGTGGATTATGCGTGGCAAAAAACGAAGTTTATTGAAAATTGGAAAGAAAATGGTGTAATTTATGCCAGAAATGGAAGAACCAAACAGGATATGCCATTAAAATTTCAATTGTATGAAGATTTTATTTTGAATAAAGAAAAGTTTGATATCGAAAAATTATCTAAACAATTTATAAAGCCTTATTTAATTATTCATGGAGATAATGATCCCGCAGTACCACTTTCTGCTGCTCAAAGCTTGAATAAATTATTTAATAATTCTATTTTGGAAATTATTTCTGATGCAAATCACGTCTTTAATGGTTCTCATCCGTATCAATTAAGTGAACTTCCTTTGGAAACAGAAAAAATGGTAAAATTGTGTGTAACATTTTTACAAAAAAATAGTCCAACCTAAAAGAAGATTGGACCATGTGCGTGTACACTTTTTAGAATTATTTGGTTTTTTGATTTCGGGATTATAATTTGCTGAAATGCTAATTTTCCAGAAAAGCAACTTACCTAGTAAAAGGTAAGTCACTTTAATTAAGAGCACTTGCATTTTGGGGCTACTAATTAATAGAGTCCTAAAAGCATAAAATACATAAGATAAAGATGTGTTTTATGGAAGAAAAATGAAATTAATTACATTGACTTGAATACCAATGTTTTACAAAATATTAAACAATTAATAAATGGGCAACGAATGGAATGTTGGCGGAAAAAGTAAGAAAGGTTTAAGGAAAGAGCTTGAAGAAGCTGTTTTGGTAGGTCTGATTTTAGATAAACAAGATATTGAGAGAGTTAAGGAGCATCTTGCGGAGTTAGAGTTTTTAGCATTGACGGCAGGGGCTGTTTGTAAAAAGACATTTACTCAAAGATTGAAGCATCCAAATTCAGCAACTTTTATCAATAAAGGGAAATTGGAAGAAATCGCAGAGTATATTGAAGCTAATGAAAAAGTGACAATGGTGATTTTTGATGATGATTTATCTGGAAAACAGGTGAGTATTCTTGAAGAACATCTTAAAGTGAAAATCATTGATAGAAGTACTTTGATTCTTGATATTTTTGCGGATAGAGCACAGACTGCTCAGGCTAAAAAGCAAGTGGAATTGGCGCAATATCAATATATGTTGCCTAGACTACGTGGATTGTGGACTCACTTGGAGCGTCAGCGTGGGGGGATCGGTATGCGTGGTCCAGGGGAGAAGGAAATTGAAACGGATAGACGTATCATTCGTGATAAAATTGCGCTTTTAAAAACACATCTTGCAAAAATTGATAAACAAAACGAGACTAGACGTAAGCAGCGGGGACAATTGATTCGAGTGGCATTAGTGGGATATACCAATGTGGGGAAATCAACTTTAATGAATACTTTGGCAAAATCGGATGTTTTTGCGGAAGATAAACTTTTTGCTACACTTGATACTACTGTTCGAAAAGTGGTGCTAGGTACAATGCCTTTATTACTTTCAGATACTGTGGGATTTATTAGAAAATTGCCTCATCACTTGGTGGAAAGTTTTAAATCAACGTTGGATGAAGTTCGAGAAAGTGATTTATTGTTGCACGTAGTAGATATTGCACATCCTCAATACGAAGATCAGATTAAAACTGTCGCAAAAACATTGGATGAATTAGGGGCTTCTGAAAAGCCAACGATATTAATTTTTAATAAAATAGATTTATATCGAAAAAAATATTTTGATGATTTTTTAGATGATGGTACCAAAGCGGAAATCTTATCCGATCTTCAAACTAATTTGAAAAATGAATTTGGTCATGAGAATATTTTCCTTTCCGCATTGAATAAGGAGAATATTCAAGAGTTTCGTGCTTTATTAACGGAAAGAGTGGAAGAATTGTATAAAATTCGATATCCTTATCAGAAGAAAATGTGGTAAAATAATGGTGCTGTTATCTATAAAGAAAGTAATTAAGTTTGAATCAACAAAGGTGGATTGGTCAAACTACACCACAGATATTGATACTATATCTTTCATAAATAATGATAAGGCAAATGAGCCTGAATATGGTTCTGTTGATGTTTCTGTCCATGTATTAGAAGGAGCATTGAAAGGAGTTAAAGAGTTATATATTGTCGGTGAAGTGCCAGAGCTAGGAAAATTAATTCAATTTAAGCATGTAGAAGATGAAAATTACATAGTGAGAATTAAGTTCGATGTGATTTTTCAAAATGGTTTTGAAAACTCTGTTTCATTTTTTTTATCAGAATCCGTATTGGTTTTGGGTTTAAGTACTAAGATTGAAGGGCTTAATCTACAGCAACAAGTTCTTGATTTACTTGTACGGCATGTAATTCCGACAAAGTATGATATTGTAATGCAACTTGCTAGTCCATGTTTATTAATGCTTCCAAATGATAATCAAGATAAAAAGAATTCCTTTTTTTTAGGTAAATCCGATAATGATAAGGCGAAATTAAATGATTTGATCCATTTAGTGAAAATTCATTTAGGCGATTTACCCAGTAGTTTTAAAGGAAATAACATAAAAAACAACTTATCTTTTTATTTAAATGTTAATTGGGAGCTGGATGGATTTAATTTTTGTGTTTATAATTATGATGATCATGAGTTTGGGGTTGAAGCTGTTGATTTTTTTAGTTTTGATGATCAAATTGTTTTAGATATTCCTAGGATTGATCATTCACTGTTAAGTGAGTTCTCTTATGAAGAGTCATATCAGTATGAAATGTTGTATGAAACTTTTTATCATGTTATTATTAAAGATTATGCTTTTCAATCTTATAATAAATTTCTTGGATATCCAGAACCTATTCAGAATTGTGTAGCCTATGAAGCTGAAAGAATTACAAATAATCGAGATTATAGCAAAAATATTGTTCTAGATGCTGTGGATTGGATGTTGTTATTGCAGGTAGATTCTGATTGTAAATGGTTTGATTTCTTTGAAGAACTTGGGGGGGGAACAATTTATTTTATGATTAAAAAAGAAGATTATATGAAAAGTGATTTTGATAAAATTCAAGTAGTAATTCAAAATACTTAAAATGATAAACTACAACAACAAAAAATTCATACCTAAAAATATTACGGAAAATGGAGAATTGGATGAAACTACTGTATTTCATTACAAACAAGTAGATAATATTTTGACTTGCACATATACATCAAAAGAAATAGTTTTTGGACATTTATTAGGAACTGTTTCAGATGAAGGAATAACCCATAACAAATAACTAATTAACTGAAAAATTATGCTTAAAAAATACGCCAATCTACTCGTCAACTATTGTGTAGAAATCCAAGAAGGAGATAAATTATATATAAGAAGTACAACCTTAGCAGAGCCATTGATAAGGGAGATTTATCGAGAAGCAATCAAAGCGGGAGCACATGTTGTCGAAATTGATATGGATTTTCGTGGTAAATCTAAGATGTTTTTAGATGAAGCCAATGAAGCCCAATTAATGACCCCTTCTCCTCTTTATAAATTGGCAATGGAAACATTTGATGCATATCTTTATATTCGAGCTCCATTCAATTTAAGGGAAAACCAGAATGCAAATAGTAAGAATAGCGGTATTAGATCTAAAGCGTTGGCGCCTATTTCTAAAGTATATTTTGAAAGAACAGGCACAAAAGAGTTGAAACGAAATTTATGCCAGTTCCCAACTCAAGCTGCTGCTCAAAATGCAGGAATGTCATTGGAAGAATATCAAAATTTCATCTATAATGCTTGTAATTTATTTACTGATGATCCCATCCAAGCATGGCTAGATGTTCGGAAAAAGCAACAAGTAGTAACGGATATTTTAAATAGTCATGAGCATATTCAATACAAAGCGGAGCACATTGATATTTCCTTTTCAACCAAGGGTCGAACTTGGATCAATTCGGATGGTCAAACCAATATGCCCTCAGGAGAAATTTACACTTCTCCCGTAGAAGATTCTGTGAATGGGGTTATTCATTTTACATTTCCAGGTTTGTATATGGGCGAAGAAGTCGAAGGCGTAACCCTTTGGGTAGAAGATGGATACATTCAAAGATGGGAAGCAAAGCGTGGAAAAGATTTCTTGGATAGAATATTTGCGATGAAAGGTACACGTCGTTTTGGGGAAGCTGCCATTGGTACCAATTACAATATCCAACGCACGACAAAAAACATCCTTTTTGATGAAAAAATCGGTGGGTCTGTTCACATGGCAATTGGTCAATCCTATTTGCAATGTGGTGGAAAAAACGAGTCTTCCGTACATTGGGATATGATTTCAAATATGAAAAATGGGGGTGAGATTTTTGCAGATGGAGAATTGATTTATAAAGATGGGATGTTTTTGGCTTGGAGTTAATTTTTTATCTAATTTTTCAAGATATTCGTCTAACTACTTAAACAAAATTATAATAAAAATCGTATAAAAATACTTATTTACCTTTTTATATGTCTAAGCCATCTTGTAGTAAAATATCTTGTTTGAATTGTTCCTTTAGAAAATTATCATTTTTTGATGGTCTTCCTGAGCATGATTTAATAAAAATAAATCAGAATAGGAAAACGGGTTCTTTTAAGGCTGGAGAATTAATTTATAAGGAATCCGATATACCAACAGGTTTATTGTGTCTCAGAAATGGTAAAGTGAAAATATCAAAAGATGGACTTCAAGATGCCATATTGGATTTTAATAAAGCCGTTGATTTTTTAGGCATCGAATCTTTGATTTTAGGAAAACATTATCCTTTTTCAGCTACTGCAATTGAATCTACTGAAATATGTGTGATTCAAAAAGAAAGTTTTTTGGAATTAATCGAAACAAATTCAGCATTTGCATTAAAAATTATTCAATTATTGGCAAAAACATCTAATAATGCAAATGAAAGGCTATTGATGTTGACCCAAAAACATATCCGAGGGAGATTGGCACATAGTATACTCCAATTAAAAGAAAGGCATGGAGTTTTATTAGATGGAAAAACACTTAATATAAGCCTAAAAAGAGCAGATTTAGCAGCCTATGCTAATATGAATTCATCTAATGCAATACGAGTTCTATCCCAGTTTGTTGATGAAGAATTAATTGAAACAGATAAAAGGAAAATTAAGATTATTGATTTAAAAGGTTTGATTCGGATTTCTGAATTGGGCTAATAATCTCTTTCTGCATTTATGTAAAAAGCTGTTGTAGAACATATTCTAATTCTGGTTTCAAGTTATAAATCTATTTAATTTTGTCCTACCCACCCATCCTACTTGAATACGACACATCATATCAACACATTCTTAATCTTAAACATGGACAAATGATACAATACTTACAAGCACTTAAATTTTTTTTATATTCTCTAGTTATTTTGACTTTTTCAAGTAATATTTTAGCCCAAAACAGGTCTTTTGATGGATATGGTAATAACCTAGAACACCCAGAATGGGGAGCCGTTGGAACAAATCAGCAAAATTTAGCTCCGAAGATGTTTGCTGATGGTGTTTCTGAACCTGCTGGAATAGATAGACCTAATCCGAGATTCATCAGCAATACCATTTTTAATCAAGATGGTCTTTTAGAAGATGTTTTGATATTAAGTGATTATGCCTTTGTATGGGGACAGTTTATTGATCATGATATTACGCTTGTAGGAGACAATCATCAAGAAATGATGACGATAGAAATACCTAAAGGGGATCCATATTTTGATCCTTTTGCAACTGGAGATGCTATTATTCCAATTCCAAGAAATGTATATGATGAAAATACAGGAACATCTCCATCGAATCCAAGAGAATATCCAACCCAGATTACAGCATTTATTGACGCATCAAATGTGTATGGTTCAAGTAATGTTGTTGCAAATTGGCTACGAACATTCAAGGATGGGAAGCTTAAAATGTCTATTGGCAATTTATTACCGTATAATACTACAACAGGTGAAAAAATAGATCCTATTGATCCATCTGCACCATTTATGGCAATGGCTACACCTTTTCCAAAATATTTTGTAGCAGGTGATATACGGGCAAATGAGAATATTTTATTGACAACCATGCATACAATGTTTGCTAGAGAACACAATCGATTATGTGATGATTTTAAAAAAGAAAATCCTACGATGTCAGATGAAGAATTGTATCAAAAGGCTAGGAAGACAGTTGGGGCATTACTTCAAAATATCGTATATTATGAATGGTTACCTTCTATGGGGCTTCATTTAGGATTGTATAAAAAGTATGATGAAGATTTGAATCCAGGTATTTTTAATGAATTTTCCGCAGCAGCATATAGATATGGGCATACTGTAATAAATAGCAAAATAGTTAGAATGAATAATGATGGTGAATTAATGCCTTCTATACATTTAAAAGATGCTTTTTTTAATCCAAATATTATCGTTGAAACAGGAGGTATCGATCCATTTTTAATTGGAATGGGCACTCAAGTAGAACAAGATTTTGATTGTAAAATGATTCATGATCTGAGAAATTTTTTATTTGGTGCTCCAGGGCAAGGGGGAATGGATTTGGCATCCATAAATATCCAAAGAGGTAGAGAAAGGGGTTTAGCGGATTACAATACAATAAGACAATCTTTAGGAATGCCAAAATTGGTGAATTTCTCTGAACTTTCTGAAGATCCATGGTTTAATCAGATTTTTGAATCGGTATATAGAAATATCAATGATGTTGATCCATGGGTAGGGTTTTTAGCGGAATCACACATGGATAATGCTTTGTTTGGTGAAACTGTGATGAATATTATGTTTAAGCAGTTTAGGGCTTTAAGAGATGGGGATAGGTTTTATTTTGAAAATGATCCAGCTTTTACAAAAGAAGAGATTGCTGAAATAAGGAAAACAACCTTGAAGGATATCATCATGCGAAATACAGGAGTGAAAGTGATACAAGACAATGTATTTTTGATGGCTCCACATCAAATTACAGGTATTTCCAATAAAGAAGAATCAACAATCGAGTTGGCTGTTTATCCCAACCCTGTGACAAATAATTTATATGTAAATATGTCTGTTCCCGCTGGTGGAGATGTAACTATTCAAATCACAGACGTTAAAGGTGTTGTAGTGGAAAGACTTGTAGAGAAAGCTGATATTGGAATGAATACGTTTGAATTTAATTTGGATTCAGAACTTCCAGCTGGGATTTATTTAATTACATTGGTTATGGAAAATAGGGTAGGACACAGAAGAATATATAAAAACTAATATTTCCAATTTTTTGTTAAAAAACCGAATTTTTATTAGTCTGTCAATTTTATTGGCAGGCTAATTTTATCTAATTTTTCAAGATATTCGTCTAATTTAACTGTTATTTGAAATAAATTTTCGTAATTTAGTCATATCACCAAAAGTTAAATTATGAGCTTCTCAGATTATGGAATGTCGATTCTTAGAAATAATAAGCGATTAAAATCAGGACATAGAGCCAAATATTTTACTGCATCAACGGATGTCAGTAAATCAGATTTACAGTTTAATGAAGAATTTTCGTTTGATGAAAACGATGATTTTAGTGAGGTAGAATTTAAAAAAAACAGAAAAATTTATATCGAGAAAGGAGTTGCCTTTCTACTTGTTTATATACTTTTATATTTCTTGTCCGTAGCAATTGATGGGAAACTTGCGGGTTTTATGAATTAGTTTTTTTTTCGTAAATTGCAGCATCATTTCTAACTCTAAATTATTAGAAAATGCAACAAGCAGTAGAATTATATCAACCCAAAAATAAAATTAGAATTGTAACAGCAGCTTCCCTATTTGATGGGCATGATGCAGCAATAAATATTATGCGTCGTATCATGCAACGGACGGGTGCAGAAGTGATTCATTTAGGACACAATCGATCTGTAATAGAAATTGTAAATACGGCAATTCAAGAAGATGTACAATGTATAGCTATCACTTCTTACCAAGGAGGGCACAATGAATTTTTCAAATACATGTATGATTTATTGAAGGAAAAAGGCGCTGGACATATCAAAATTATTGGTGGTGGTGGTGGAACGATTTTACCAAGTGAAATCAAGGAGCTAGAAGCGTATGGGATATCAAAAATATATTCTCCAGATGATGGGCGAGCAATGGGCTTGCAAGGAATGATCAATGATGTGTTGCAAATGGCTGATTTTCCAGTTGGATTAAATTTGAATGGAGAAATCAATTCTATCAAAAAGAAGAATCCAGCACATATCGCAAAATTAATCTCAGCTGCCGAAAATTTTCCTGATGCCAATGCAAGTTGGATTGATGCATTAGAAAAATCAAGTAGCAAAAAAGTAATCCCAGTACTTGGAATTACGGGTACAGGCGGATCCGGAAAATCAAGTTTGGTAGATGAATTGGTAAGGCGTTTTTTGTTAGATTTTGATGAAAAAACATTGGCTATTATCTCCGTCGATCCATCGAAAAGGAAAACGGGGGGCGCATTATTGGGAGATAGAATCCGTATGAATTCCATAAATACAGATCGAGTGTATATGCGCTCATTGGCAACTCGTCAATCTAATTTGGCACTTTCCAAGCATATCAAATCTGCTTTGGATATCTTAAAAGCGGCAGAATTTGATATGATTATTCTTGAAACTTCTGGAATTGGGCAATCTGACACCGAAATAGTAGATCATTCTGATTTAGCATTGTATGTAATGACTCCAGAGTATGGGGCAGCGACTCAATTGGAAAAAATTGATATGTTGGATTATGCGGACTTGATTGCCATCAATAAATTTGATAAAAGGGGCGCCTTAGATGCCATTAGAGATGTAAGAAAGCAATATAAAAGAAATCATAATTTTTGGGAAACACCAGATGAAGATTTACCTATTTTTGGAACAATAGCTTCTCAATTTAATGATGGTGGAACCAATCATCTTTTTACTAGGATTATGAATGATATCGTTGCTAAAACGGGAGCAAAACTCAAGTCCGATTTAGTATTTTCATCAGAGCAAAATGAGAAAATATATATTATTCCACCCAATAGAACTAGATATTTAGCAGAAATTGCTGAGTCCAGTAGAAGTTATATGGATTGGGTCGAAAAGCAATCTACAATCGCTAGAAAATTGTTTGGTTTGAGACAGTCCATTGATGGATTAATTGCCGATGATGTAGATGCAAATGTAGTTGACCTTTTAGAAAAAAGATATGCAAATTTAGAATCGGACTTAGATGGACAATGCAAACGAATTTTAGATGGGTGGGATGAAAAGAAACAAGCGTATGCAGGAGATGAATTTGTTTATAAAGTAAGAAATAGAGAAATACGGGTACCTACATTTACAACGACATTATCACATACCAGAATTCCAAGAGTGATTTTGCCTAGATACAAAGATTGGGGTGATATATTGAAATGGGTTTTAGTAGAGAATGTCCCTGGAGAATATCCATACACTGCAGGAGTTTTTCCATTTAAAAGAAAAGGAGAAGACCCGACTCGAATGTTTGCAGGAGAAGGTGGACCAGAACGAACCAATCGAAGATTTCATTATTTATCATTAGAAACTCCTGCCAATAGATTATCGACCGCATTTGATTCTGTAACGCTATATGGAGAAGATCCGCATGAGCGACTGGATATTTACGGAAAAGTGGGTAATGCAGGAGTAAGTATTTGTTGTTTGGATGATGCTAAAAAATTGTATTCGGGTTTTGATTTGTGTAATCCGACAACATCTGTGTCTATGACTATCAACGGTCCTGCTTCGATTATGACCGCCTATTTTATGAATGCTGCCATTGATCAGCAATGTGAAATGTACATCAAAGAACACGGATTGGAATCCAAAGTAGAATCAAAATTAAAAGAGATATTTGATGATAAAGGAATAGAGCGACCTCACTATCGTGGCGATTTGCCAGAAGGAAACAACGGATTGGGATTATTATTACTAGGAATCACAGGCGACCAAATTTTACCCAAAGATGTTTATGAAACACTTAAAGTAAAGGCATTGACGTCTGTACGTGGAACAGTACAAGCCGATATTTTAAAAGAAGATCAAGCGCAAAATACATGTATATTTTCCACAGAGTTTTCACTTCGTACAATGGGAGATGTTCAAAGTTATTTTATAGATCAAAAAGTAAGAAATTTTTATTCTGTTTCGATTTCAGGATATCATATTGCAGAAGCTGGCGCAAATCCTATTTCACAATTGGCATTTACCTTAGCCAATGGATTTACTTACGTAGAATATTATTTGAGTCGTGGAATGGATATCAATTTATTTGGACCCAATCTTTCCTTCTTTTTTTCCAATGGAGTTGATCCAGAATATGCTGTGATAGGGCGAGTAGCGAGAAGAATTTGGGCGAAAGCCATGAAATTGAAATATGGAGCAGGTGATCGAGCTCAAAAATTAAAATATCATATTCAAACATCAGGGCGTTCTTTGCATGCACAGGAGATTTCGTTCAATGATATTCGTACTACATTACAAGCCTTGTATGCCATATATGACAATTGCAATTCTTTGCATACCAATGCTTATGATGAGGCCATTACGACTCCGACCGAAGAAAGTGTACGTAGAGCTGTTGCGATTCAGATGATTATTAACCATGAGTTTGGGTTGACCAAAAATGAAAATCCTATACAAGGATCATTTATTATTGAAGAATTGACTGATTTGGTTGAAGAAGCGGTTTTACAAGAGTTTGAAAGAATCACTGAAAGGGGTGGAGTGCTTGGCGCAATGGAGACGATGTATCAAAGGAGTAAAATTCAAGAAGAAAGTCTGTATTATGAAACGCTAAAACATACAGGAGAATTACCAATTATAGGAGTGAATACATTTTTATCTAAAGATGGATCGCCAACGGTTATTCCGAAAGAAGTAATTCGTGCAACTGAAGAAGAAAAGCAAGATCAAATAGATACGGTAAACAATCTTCAGAAAGCGTACAAAGATATAACCGTTGAATTATTGAAAGATTTGCAAATCAAAGCGGTGCATAATGAGAATATTTTTGAAGCTTTGATGGAAGTTGGTAAGTATTGTTCTCTTGGACAGATTACGAATGCGATGTATGCAGTGGGAGGGCAATATAGGAGGAATATGTAGTGTAGAAAAAAATAACGTTCCAAAAGTACAATTTTTGGAACGTTATACACACACATTTTTCAAAAAAAACACATCAATTTATTTAATTTTTCAAAAAAAAAAGCTAATTTCATATTTTATAAAATATACATTGTTTTTTACGACGTGAATTACTCCTCCTAACGAGCGATTACAATATATTTAGATATTACTTAGAAAGTTACTTCTTTCTAGTTCTCCTCCTGATTTACGATTACAATTCACAATATTTTCTTTCATGTAATTAGAAAGTTACTTCTTTCTAGTTCTCCTCCTGATTTACGATTACATTATACAACATTCTTTAAGATATTAATTAGAAAGTACTTCTTTCTAGTTAGTTATATTTTATTTATAGATACTCAAATGAGTTTATAAATATTAGAATTTAATGTGTAAAGCATATTGTAGTCTATAGTTGTTAATAAAAAAACACTAATTTTTAATAAAAAACACTAATTTTTTAACCAAAACAAAGTTCTATGGGAAATTTTAAACTAATTTTAGGAGTAATATTCTTACTCACAATTGCGAATATTGGATATTCTCAATTAACGATTAATTGTCCAAGTGACATAACGGTTACTTTGCCGCCGAATCCGGCAAGTATGGCCGTTGATTGGTCTGCACCATCTATTACATCCAATTGTCAAATCACTGAAAATATATGTGATAATTTGCCAAATATGGATGATGAATTTTACAGCATGGGGACATACACGAATAATCATATCTCGAAGAAGATATATTATTCAAAGGCTAAATACACCTACAATAATGCAAAAGCAAAAGCAGAATCTTATGGGGGGCATCTAGTAAAAATAGGTAAAAAGAAAAAGAATAGATACATTGCAAATCACATGAAACCATGGAATGCATGGATAGGATTAGAAGAGACCAACGGTAACTGGAATTGGAGTACAAACTCTCAATCTAATTTTACCAATTGGGCTTTTAATGAGCCTAATAATTACGGATATTGGTTTTGGATAGAAGCCAATAATGCTGTTATAAATAAATGGAATAAAAAGTGGTATGATCAAGCAGAATCAGAGTATCACTATTTTATAATGGAAATTCCATGTGAAACATTCCAAAGACCTGGAGATACAGCAGTTTCGCAAACATCAGGGCTATCATCTGGCAGTTTATATGAACAAGGATCATATACGGTTTCTTATTCTGTAAGTGATGAATGTGGTTACAGTAACACATGTAGTTTTACAATTACAGTAAATCCTGCCAATCCAATTGCACAGTTGGATCCTAACACGCAGCCTAAATTTGTAAACCCACTAACAATACCATCTACAATGACACCGTCTTACGGTAACCATTATGATGTTGATATGGTACAGTTTATACATGACGCTGGTTTAATTGATCCAGCAACAGGCTCTCCGTTATCGACAAAAATGTGGGGATATAACGGCGAATTCCCTGGTCCTACATTTGATATTACAGCAAATCAAAGTATATCTGTAAAATGGAATAACAAATTAAAACAAAATGGTAAAGTTTTGCCACACATATTGCCTGTTGATGAAACTATTCACTGGGCTCGACCAACCAATTATCCAAATTGTGGAGTTCCTACGGTAACTCATTTGCATGGTGGACATACAGAAGCATCAAGTGATGGATATCCAGATGCTTGGTTTACACCAGATTTTCAGCAAACAGGGAATCAATTCATTAAACAAGAATACACCTATGCAAATACTCAAGAGCCAACATTATTATGGTATCATGACCATGCAGTAGGGCTAACAAGATTGAATGTATATGCAGGATTAGCTGGTGCATATATTTTGCGAAATGATTGGGAAAACAATTTAAATCTACCTTCGGGAGATTATGAAATACCTTTGATTATTTCGGATAAATCATTTAATGAAGATGGTTCATTATTTTATCCATCTGCCCCAGAAGCACCGAATCATCCATCTCCATCAATTTTGCCCGAGATGTATGGTGATATGATTTTGGTTAATGGAAAAACTTGGCCAGTACTTGAAGTAGAACCTAGAAAATACCGTTTTAGACTTTTAAATGCGTCCGATTCTAGATTTTATCATTTCATGTTTGATAATGGAATGCCATTTAGTATAATTGGAACGGATGGTGGTCTTATTGATCATCCAAATGAATTGACAGATTTATTGGTTGCACCAGCAGAACGATATGATATTATTATAGATTTTTCTAATCCTGCGTACCAAAATCAGACGATTATCTTACAAAATGACGCCAATTCTCCATATCCATTTGGGGATCCAGTTGATATTCCAAATGCAGGACAAATCATGGCATTTAAAGTAGTCAAGCCTTTGACTGGACAAGACTATTCAGTTGTACCACAAAATTTGAGATCTTCATTTTTACCAAATCCACCTGCACCAGTAAGAACAAGACAAGTGACCTTAAATGAAGGCATGGATGCAATTGGAAGACTAAAGCCTATTTTAGGGACAGTTGAAGACGGAGTTTTAAATTGGACAGCGCCTATTACTGAGAATCCACAGATAAACGAGCCAGAAATTTGGGAAATAATCAATACAACTCCTGATGCTCACCCTATTCACTTACACCAAATTTTCTTTCAAGTACTTGATCATCAAGCTTTTGATGTAAATGCATTTAATGCAACTGGAACTATTACAAGATTGGGTCAACCAATAGTTGAAACAAAAGAGTTTAAAGACACTTATGTAGTCATGCCTGGCGAGATTGCAAGATTTGCGATGACTTTTGATTTAGAAGGTTTGTATGTATGGCATTGTCATATTCTATCTCATGAAGACTATGATATGATGAGACCCTTGTATGTTGGAGATTGTAACGCTCCTACAAACACTCCTACTCCATTAGAATTTATGCACTGTCAACCAACAGTGGGTAGTATTGGTGATTTTGTATGGAGAGATGCTAATGGCAATGGTATTCAAGACAATGGAGAATATGGTATGGCTAATATTTTTGTAAAACTTTTGGATTGCAATAATCAAGTAGTCCAATATACTTGGACAGATAATAATGGACAATATACTTTTAATGATGTACTGCCTGGGGATTACAAAGTATATGTAAATTGTAAATGGGGCTTTTATACTTCACCCAAAAATCAAGGTGGCAATAATCAAAATGATAGTGACATGAATATTTGGACAAATACAACTGATTGCTTCAGTCTTTCTGCTGGACAGGATTTTACGGGGATAGATGCAGGTCTTACCCCTTATTTTCCATGGTTTAGACAAGAGCAAATACTTAATTTAACATTAGGAACAAATAGATTGGTAGCCAATTTAGAATGGGAGACAAATACATCTGAATTTAATGATCACTTCCTAGTACAGCGTTCCAACAGTGGATATGATTATGAAACTATTGCAACCATTGAGAATCAAAATGTTGGAGTTTATAAATATGTAGATAATCATCCAAAAAATGGGGTGAATTTTTACCGTATAATCGCAATTACGACTAAAGGAAATGAAATTCATTCAAATTCCTTATTTGGACATTTTGATAGTCGAGATGAGATAAATGTTTTTCCCAATCCAGCATCCGATTATTTGATGTTGAACTTGACTCCATATGAAGGTCAATCAATTGATGTATCATTGATTAATGCACTAGGAGAAGTGAGTATGAAAACTCATATTGAATCTGTTTCAGAAGATTTAATTCGTTTAGATTTGGATAATCAAGTTGGAAATGGCGTGTATCATTTACAAATTGTAGGTGAAGATGGAGAATCTCATATTCAGAAGATTATTGTAAATAAATAGTGATTGGAGGAAGCTCGCAAATTTTAATTTTGTTGAGTTTACGTTCAGATACTAAATAAATAGTATTGCAAAATTAGGTGGATGCTTCTCTGGAGTATCCACCTTTTTTATGTGAAGTAAAAAAATGGTCCGACAATGCATGGCGAACTTTAACTTATTGTCTAAAACCACCCATATATTTAGCCACATATTTCTCAATAATATCAAATTCTAAGTTAAAACATTCAATGTTGAAACATATTTTGAATAAAAAAAAACATGTTCGAATTTTCAAACATGTTTTTTTGTTTATTTTAGCTTAAATTTCTCAGATTACAAATCGGATTGAGTCAGAATAAGCATAATCTTACGATAGTCTTGTTGAATATCATCAATTATCATAAGCTGCATAGTAGTATTTTCTTTTTCAAAAGCAATGGCTTTTGATGCTCCTTTATAAAGGTTAATGTCCTTAGATTTCCAACCTTTCGCTGTAAGTTTTTCAGTATAGAAAGCTACAATTTCAGGAATCGTTTTCATCGTATTCATTTTGAAACTCGCACCCGAATCTTTAGTAATCATTGTATTTCCAACTCCAGCTACTTCTGTTTGTGGCATTACTGGCACATCATTATCAAGAAATATTTCAGGATAATCTTCTTTAGGACTAGTAGAAATTACAACAAGTTCTTTTTTAATTTCTTTGGGTTTTTTAGCAATATCTTCAAGAGGAATAGTGCTATCATTGGTGTCATTTGTACCACCATTACAAGAGAAAAGTGCGAGAACACTTATAAAAAAAAGGATTATAAATCGATTCATTATTGATTGTTTTATTTTTGAAAATACAATTATACAAATTTTTAACGCAAAATGTCAAATAATTATTCCAATGAAAGATAAATTACTTTTCTAAAATAGTAATCGTACCCTGTTTTAAAATAGAGTAGCCTTCTGGAGTAATTATTTCGG
>CAMZLN010000257.1 GCA_947311465.1 uncultured Saprospiraceae bacterium | reverse complement strand
TTGTATCATTGTATCATTCCAACATTGTATCATTGTATCATTCCAACATTGTATCATTATATCATTCCAACATTGTATCATTGTATCATTCCAACATTGTATCATTGTATCATTCCAGATTCAATTAGCATCCTGCGAATTAAAAACATGTACACCGTACAAGCGATCATATCGAGCTCCAAATGGCGTGTAATATAATAAAATCGTGTATTCATTTTCAGTTTCATACCAGTTGCCTTCTGTTTCTTCAAAACTAATTTTCTTAGTCTTGTGAGGAACAACTGCATACATATAATTATAATACCCTTGCTTTAAAATAACTCGCCCTCCATAGACATGATCTTCTTCATGGTATTCCAATTTAAATTCTTCTTTCAACTGCCAATCTGATAATTCTCCAAATAAATATACATCTGCATCAGGAAATTCATAGGGCGCATCTAATGAAAAATATACAAAAGCATAGTCGCTCACTATATCATTATTCTCATCAAAAGTGGAATTAATGTCAAACTCTTTGATGTCAAGAGATACCACTCTTTTATTTAGAATGACATATTTTCCATTCAAATCCTTGTAAGAAAAATGAGCAACTTCTTGCCGATTTGGATCTGTAAACAGATAAATATCATATCCATCATCTAGAGCTTCTAATCTAGCTACACTTGCAGTACGATTCCTAAAATTCCGAATATCTGTAAATCTAAATTCCTTTCCCCCTTCAAATACAATTTTATCTTGAAAGTCAAAATTCAACTCTTCCGCTCTTGCATATCGTGGATGAATATCCCGAATTGCATTATCCCAACGTCCATTTTGTAGGATTGTAGCTGTAATATCTGTCATTGGTGTTTGGATAGCAACATCTTTATAGGTTACTTTAAAATCAATTTCTTGATGGGTATGTTGCTTCATGATATCAATCGGCAAATTCATGGATGTGAAAATATTCAATTTGGGTTCAACCACTAAAAATCTTCGTACCAAAACCAATTCTTCTTCTTCATTATAAACATTTAAAAGATAATTTCCAGATTTATTAATGGACATGTCATTATTTGGAAAAATCAAGCGATAATGCGTGTAATCTGTATGTGTATTATATGAAAAATCAAATTCATCAATATCTCCTTTTGAGAATCCATCTCGATATTCCATGGGTTCTAAACTAGAACGCTCCCAATTTTTATTACACTGGATTACATCAAACGTATAATTTTCTACATCGCCTTCCATATCATCAAAAGTCAATTGCAATTTACCAGATTCAAGTTGAATAATAGGACCCGCCAAAGGGAAACCTGCCAAATGACACTTGACTGTGCGTAAATTTGGAGATAAAATAGCATTTTCATTTATGAATTTATCTTCCTGTCCAATAGAAATTAACGGCAATAATAGTAGTAAAAAAATTATTCTCATAGTTTTAATATTTCAAATTCATTTTGATAACGTGTATTCTAATTTGTAAATTGTCCACATTGAAGAACCGCACTCAACCAAAACACAAAAGTAAGTGTTGAGATTATCAATATGAAAAATTATTAAAATAATTTAATTTTCTCGATCTGTATATCAAAAAAAGACCATTTAATCCTTTATTTCGCTCTTTTTTACCTACCTTTGTGTTCTTAAAGAAAAGGATTTGTATGAATCTTATCACAAACATCTTCATTAAGACTATATTTTTTTGATATTTAAACAAGCATTAAAATTCAAGCATTTGACTTGTCGTTTATCAAAAAAAATCTAATCTAACTCTAATTTAACTGATTCTTAGAATCAGAAATAAGAACAGCTATTTACCCATTTTTTGCTTCTAGATATTCCTAAACAGAATATTTATCACTTATTATTTATTAATAAGTTACTTAAATACTACACAAAAATATTATTATGATACAACAAGCTAAACAAACTTCAACATATCCGAAACAACAAATTGATGATTTCTTTAAAGATATTAATCAAAAAGGAATTCTTCATTTTGCTGAACTATTAAAAGCCCACCAAATCAATGAAGATGTTCTCATTCCCTTTGCAAGATGGTCTTCTGATAATTATCAACGAGTTTGTTTGAATAGATCGAAAGACATGGAACTTGTTTTACTTTGTTGGAACAAAAACCATAAAACATCAATTCATAATCATGATGACAAAGAATGTGCTGTACATGTTGTAAAAGGAAAGTTCTCGGACAGTTTATACTCTTCTGATTTGCCTAAAGTATTACAAGAAGTTAGACAACTTAATGTTGGAGATTCTACTTATATCATTGACGAAATTGGAAGTCATTCGTTGAAAAACGATACTGATGGATTAGCTATAACTTTACATCTTTACGCAAATCCAATCGATAAATGTGAAGTTTATAAGGAAAATACTTCCGAAGTAGAAATTAAGTATATGTCTTATGATTACGACTTTTCAGGAACAGATTCTAAAAATGAAATGGTTGATACTTTAAATCAATTTGTTGCTCTTTCTACTGATCTACTGGAAGATGAAATCAAAAATCCAATTTCAAAAAGAATACCTGTAAATAAACTATCGAAAACTATTGATATTGCATTGTCTGATGAGCCTTTGAATGAAGAAGATTATTATCAAACACTAAAGCAAGTCGTTTTATCTACTCCAAAAACATCATCAAAATTATTTTTCAATCAGCTATTTGGTGGTAGAAAAAGTAAGGCAGTTCTAGGAGATTTATTAGCAGTCATGCTCAACAATAGCATGTACACCTACAAAGTGGCTGGGGTGCAAGTGGGTATTGAAAAGGAAATTCTCAACCAAGTTATCACAAAAATAGGATATGGGAGTGAAGCCGCTGGCACTTTTCCAGCTGGTGGATCTATGAGCAATTTTATGGGCATTTTGATGGCTCGGGATAGAATAAATGAACAAGG
This sequence comes from uncultured Saprospiraceae bacterium, assembly GCA_947311465.1. Lineage (GTDB taxonomy): Bacteria > Bacteroidota > Bacteroidia > Chitinophagales > Saprospiraceae > CAMZLN01. The sequence goes on along the minus strand of CAMZLN010000257.1, from coordinate 1,132 downwards.
AAAGAATCAAGGCGTTGCAAAAGATTTGATTGCATACTCATCATCAGAATCTCATTATTCTATTGAAAAAAATGCCGCTTTTATTGGAATTGGACGTGACAATGTAAGAAAAGTCCCATCAGATGAAAAAGGAAGAATGCAATCTCATACACTTTCATCCATGATAAAGGAAGATATCAAGGCAGGAAAAACACCTTTCTTTGTGAATGCAACCGCAGGCACGACAGTACTTGGCGCCTTTGATCCAATCAATGAAATTGCAGATATTTGTAAGGAATATGGTATTTGGCTGCATGTGGATGGGGCTTATTCTGGATCTGTTTTATTTAGTAAAAAATACAAATATTTACTAGAAGGAGTTGAAAAATCCGATTCATTTTGTTTTAATGCTCATAAAATGCTTGGCACACCGTTGAGTTGTTCCATTATTGTTGTCAATGACAAAAAATATTTGTACAGTTCTTTTAATAATAGTGCAGATTATCTATATCAAACGAATAATGATGAATACAATTTAGGTAAAACTTCTTTTCAATGTGGTAGAAGAAATGATGCATTGAAATTTTGGACACTTTGGAAATCGGTTGGCACCAATGGATTGGAAGCAATTGTTGATCATCAATTCTATCTGGCTGACGTGGCTCGCGATTATGTAAGAAATCATCCAGATTATGAATTGTATAGTTTTGAAAACTCTACATCGGTTTGCTTTAATTATAAAGGCATCCCTGCCAATAAAATTTGTACAGAACTATATGAAACGGATAGTTTAATGGTTGGTTTTGGTACTTTTGAAGATACTGAATTTATTCGATTGGTAACCATCAATTCATCCAATCAAAAAGAAGATATTTTGTACTTTTTTGAGAAATTGGAGAAGACTGTGCTTGAGATTAGTTCTAGGCAAAATTGAAATACAGTTGAGTAGGGAGTAATATTTGCTTTGGCAAATATTGTTGAGAAGGTGAGTTTTAACTGTACGTGTACAATAAATTGATTGTATGAATATAGTCTTCTCAACTTCTCAACAAGATTGTAGTGTCCCCAAAAAATCAGACAACAAGTTAAGACAAAAAAAAACATTAACTTTGTCATTATGAAGAGACGAAAATTTACATCAAAATTCAAGACA
>CAMZLN010000256.1 GCA_947311465.1 uncultured Saprospiraceae bacterium | reverse complement strand
TATATTATATACTTTTTACTGTAAATACCGATACTTCGTTAGGAATTAGGCTGTAATTTTGGAGAAACCCATAATAAAACAGTATTATTGATTTATTTTATTCAACTAAATTAATATAAAATAAATCAATAATACTGTTTTATTATGGGTTTCTCCAAAATTACAGCCTAATTCCTAACGAAGTATCGGTATTTACAGTAAAAAGTATATAATATACCTTTAACAGAAAAAATCAAACTATAGTAAACCTTAACACTAAAAATCGACTATCGTCTCCTTGAAAATTTAAACTCCTTCTGATACTTAGCCTTTGCTCCACGTTTCAAAATATCCGTCACATCAGGATCAAAATAAAGCATGTTGAGCACATCAGCATATTGAATGATACTATTGCCAATATTCCAACTATCCATAAGCATACCACAAGAATTATCAATGATTTTTAATTCATTTTGCTCTTTATAGGTAAGTATAGGCAAGCCAAAAGATAAAGCTTCTGGGATAATTTTTTTGATATTTTTTTGAGTAGGAAGCAGAATGATAGAAGCGTTTTTATAAGCTTGCGTTACTTCATCTTGATTTTTGACATCAATTATCTTTACTTGTGAAGTAAGTTTGTAGTGATTAACCCTTTCACTTAAAGCATCTAAAAAAGCTGTCTTTTCAATAACAATTAGCTGAATACGATTAAAATGCTTCTTTGTCAAACCCTCTCTAAAAAGCCTAAAGGACTCTAAAGATGAGATAACATCATCGCCCATAATAAATGAGCCTAGCGTGATTACAATAAAAGGTTGATTCATATAAAATAAATTGGGGGTTGGTAGTGATATATTGATACTTGATATATTTCAATATGTTTCCTACAATTGACCCCAAAAAACAAGAAATTGTGACATCACTAAATCATGAAAAATCTAAAACCAATTTGAAATAACGTACTAAATCATCTACAAAATCAAGGTCATCATTTAGCATTTCAATAGATAGGTGTGCTGCGTTGTAAAAAGGTAAACGTTGTTTGATGTGGTTATCAATAAAAGATTTCAGTTGAGAAGAATCACGCATTTTTGAGATAATAGGTCGATTTTCTTGTTCTTTTAATAATCTCATTATCAACAGATTCAAATCTGCATTTAAAAAAATTACAATCCCATTATTTTTAAGAAAATTCATGTTGTTATTAAAACAAGGAAGACCACCGCCAGTTGCTACGACAATTTGTTTTTGTTTAGATATCGCTTTGATTGCTTCGGTTTCAAGATCTCTAAAAAAGATTTCACCCTGCTCGGAAAATATAGTAGAAATGGATTTTTCTGACATTTTCTCGATGTAAGTATCTGTATCAATAAAGTCAAAATTTAACTTTTTAGCTAAAATTTCGCCTAAATGTGATTTTCCAGAGCCCATATAGCCAACTAAAAACACCTTATTAAATATTCGACTCATTTCTCTTTCAAATTCTTATAAAATCTTCTAACTTTACGCACAATTTAAGGATAAAGATTTAAATTTGACTTAATAATTCAATAAACAATCTAAAATAATTTTAAAAACAGATAAAATATGAAGTATCTTTTATTTATAATGCTCTTTTTAAATTTTGGTTGCAACAACACAAATCAGACCAATAATGAAGCTTTAAAACCAGTTAAAGCTAATGCGGTGTCGGACATTATCCGAAATCCAGTGAGTGCGAGTCAGCCACTTGACACCACCAATGTCGCAAAATTTGAATTCGAAGAAACCCTTTATAATTTTGGTACAGTCAAAGAAGGAGATAAAGTAAAACATTCATTTAAATTTAAAAATGTAGGTACTGTTCCGTTGATTATCACACATGCAAGATCTACCTGTGGTTGTACAATACCGAAATGGCCGAAAAATGCTATTGAACCTGGAGCAACCAGTGAAATCAGCGTAGTTTTCAACACAACAAAGAAAACCAACAAACAAAAAAAACCAATTATCATCACATCAAATGCATATCCTTCTGTGGTAAAAGTATATATAGAAGGATTTGTTACACCCGATCCAGATTTAGAAAAGAAGATGATGGATGAATTGAGAAAAAGTGCAGGTAAATAAATTAAAAACTACGAGAAAATAAATAACAAACATCATGATATTAAATTACATTTTACTAGAAGCCGCTGGAGGTCCATTTTCAAATTTGTTATTTCCCGTTGCGGCAATGGCAGTAATATATTTTTTCTTTCTTCGTCCGCAAAAGAAGAAGATGGATGAAGAAAAAAATTTTCGCACAGAATTAAAAAAAGGAGATGATATTGTTACCCAAGGAGGCATCATTGGACAAGTTGTCAATATTTCTGGGGATATAATTACGCTTCAAATTGGGAATAAAGGAACGATGAAAATCCTTCAAAGTGCAATTTCAAAAGAATTAACGGACAACTTAAATAAAAAGTAGTCATTTGACAAACGACACAAATAAAAATCGATTTTGGTCATCAGACAAAGGCATTCTCGTAATTTGTTTAGGCATTTCTGTTGTATTTTGGATCTTTGTAAAATTTTCCAAGACATATTCTACAGAAATAACAGTTCCAATTCAATACAATATTCCTTTGGATAGAGCATTTTCTTTTTCACCGCCCAATAACTTACAAGCAAAAATAAAAGGCGATGGCTGGGATTTATTCTTTGTATCTATTTCAAAAATATCACCTATTCAAATTACGGTTAATCCTGATTTAAAAAGTCAAACTATTTCTCACAGAGATTTGGTAAAAAAAATAAATTCTAATTTTTCAAGTAAAAATGTACTGATTGAAGATGTAAATTTTGATAATATTCTCATCCAAACAGATCGTTTAGAGAAAACGGTTGTACCCATTGTTTTAAAATCAGATATTCATTTCTCGAAAGGAAATTGGTATGGCAATGAAGGGATTCAACTCTCACAAGATTCTGTGACGATTGTAGGCCCTGCGTCCGAAATCAATCACCTAGAATACTGGAATACAGAAATTCTATCTGTGGAAGATTTAGATTCTGATTTTAAAACAAAAGTACACCTTGAAACACCGATAGACAAAACAGTACAACTAAATCCTACCATTATAGACGCTACAATCTTTGTAGAAGAACAAACTGCAAAATCTTTTTTTATACCCATAGAGTATATCAATAATTCTGATTCAATTCATATTTTTCCTTCCAAGGTCAAAGTCACTGCAACCATTGGTATTAGCAAATTTGATCAACTCAAACCTAGTGATTATGCAATTGTAATAGATTTTAAAAAGATAAAAAACAATGGGAAACAAAATACAATTCCAGTCACGTTGAGTAGAAAACCTGATTATGTGAGAAATATCCATTTTAATCCTACTTCTATTGAGTATTTTATCGTTCAGAAAGAAAATGGGGAATGAGGAATGAAGAATTAGGAATTAGGAATTGGGAATTAGGAATTAGGAATTAATTTCAGATAAGGACAAAAATCACTTTTCTAAACCATAATGTTTTCCTACTTTTGCACTTAAATTGGTGAAAAAATAATTTAACTCATGCAAGTATTTCAAGAAGTCATAGCCCAAAGTCCTCAAGAATGGATTGATATTGTCCTTTCAAATTTTGATGATTTCCTAAGAGATCATGCGGATAATGAACGAAAAGCATCGTCTATGGCAATGAGTTTTATAGCAAAGTATCCCAATCGAGTAGAAATAATCCCTGAATTGATACGGATTGCCCTTGAAGAATTGGAGCATTTTCAACAGGTATATGACATTATGGAAAAACGTGGTGTTGAACTCACCCACTCCATAGGCAAAGATGTTTACATGGAACAATTAATCAAATCTTGTCGAAATGGTCGTGATGAACGATTTATGGATCGATTACTGATTGCGTCTGTTGTAGAATCTCGTGGAAGGGAGCGTTTCAAGAAGGTGGCAGCGGCACTAAAAGATACGGAATTAGGTGAGTTTTATAAAAACCTATGGATTGAAGAATCTCGACATGCGAATGTCTTTGTAGAAATGGCTAATATTTATTTTGATAATGATGAAGTACTTGCACGTTTGGACTATTGGAATAATAGGGAGTCTGAGATATTTGTTGGGCTGGAGGTTAGGGCTTGTTTGCATTAGGGGGTGTAGTTAAAACCTAAGAAGTAGCCTTCCTCTTATCAAAACCATAAGGACAATGCCTACACCCATTCTTACAGCAATATCCTCGTTTAGAGAGATAATGCTCCGTAAAAACACGATAGCCATTTTCAAGATAGAAATCTAAACCTTCTTTAAGTGATTCACTCTTTGCAGACTTAAAATCATCAAAAAAGAAATCATCTTCTTCTTCATTAATAGGAAAGGACATCAAAAATTAAGCGATTGATTTTGAAAAATAGGTGTTTCTGATTAATGCAAAACCACCAAATAAAACTCCAACAAATACCAAATCACCTAAAATTGTGTATTTAAAAAATGGAATTCCAGCCACGTAAGCAGATATCAAACCACCAATATTCTTAGGATAAACGGGCAATGCTATAAATGATGAAAAATTAGTGATCAAGAAAAATACAATTGAAGCTACTAAACTTGCCCCAATGACATTTACTAGGTTCACTTTCTTTAATAAACCAAATCCCAATAAAATTACAATGGCAAAAGCACCATAAACATATAAATCAGATGGACCAAACAACATGAATCTATCAAAATATTGTGCATAAATCACATTATTCAAGAAAAGATTACTCAAAAATAAGCCCATAAATGGAATGACAAACGCCAAATATTTTTTGCTAAAGTAAGCGGCCCCAAATAAGCCCATAGCTGCTATTGGCGAAAAATTTGGAATATGAATCATCAAGCGACTAAATGCTACGACCAAAATCATTCCGACGATTACTATGTTTTGTATACCTAATTTCTCTTTCATTATATTACTTTTTTTGCAAAAATACAAAATCTATATGCAAATTGCTAATATTTGTTTCGATTTCTATTCTAAAGAGACTCACTTTTAGAACTTCAACTTATCCTCTCATCAAATTCCATTGAGTTGAAATGACTTATCTTCTATCTTCCCATCTTTTATAAAAAAATATTCTTTTCAGAAAAAAATATAAAATAGAATAAGAAATCTCATTAACAATTAACAATTAACAACTGATAATTAACAATTATTACTATTTCCCAATAAAATTTGCCTTACGTTTCTCAATAAAAGCACTCGCGCCTTCCCTAAAATCTGCCGTAGTTGTGCAATGACCAAATTCTTCAACTTCCAAGGCAAAACCATCCACATTTTTATCAAAATAAGCATTGACTAGCTTGATAGTTTTTGTGATAGCCAAAGGTCCTTTTGTCGCTATTTTCATTAAAATTTCCTTCGCTTTTTCAATTTCTTCCCCAACAGGTACAACATGATTTACCAATCCCAAGCGCAATGCTTCATCCGCTTTAATCATATCCGCAGTCAATAACAACTCCATTGCTTTTCCTTTTCCCACCAACTGAACCAATCTCTGAGATCCACCATAACCTGGAATTAATCCCAAATTCACCTCAGGTTGTCCCATACGTGCTTTCTCACTTGCGATACGCATGTGACAAGCCATTGCCAATTCCAGACCACCGCCCAATGCAAAACCATTGATAGCCGCAATCACGGGTCTGTCGAAATTTTCAATAAAGAAATACGCATCATGTCCTATTTGAGACAAATCAGCACCTTCACCAGCGCCTAATCCTAAAAACTGTTTGATATCCGCCCCTGCAACAAATGCTTTTTCACCTGCACCTGTAATTATCACTCCTTTAAAATCTGATCGAGTAGGTCCTTCCGTGCCAAAGAAATATCGCAACTCTTTCATAGTCGGATTGTTGATAGCATTTAATGCTTTCGGTCGATTTATAGTAATCGTTAAAATATCATTTTGTATATCAAATAATAGATTTTCGTATGTCATTCGATGTAAATCGGGTGGCATTTTTTTTTAACAGTTCTAAACTATTTCTTTGATGAGATAAATCTTATATTTGCTAAAAAAAAAAATATGACTTACAAAAAAATTTTTTTTAATTTCAAAATTAAATTTTTAAGGTTTAGAATAATGCGCCGGAAGCATTTAATT
>CAMZLN010000255.1 GCA_947311465.1 uncultured Saprospiraceae bacterium | reverse complement strand
TTAAATCAAACTCTGAAAAATGACCTAACTTGATATAAAATAAATCAATAATAGTGGTTTATTATGATCTTCTCCAAAATTACAGCCTAATTCCTAACGGAGTATTGTAATTATAAAGGTCAAATTTATCTTTGAATTATTACAAATAACTTTGATATTTTGAAATTATTCATACTAGCTCTTAGAATATATTTTTATTAATCTACTCAATAATTCCCGAATTAACAACCACTTCATCATCAAATTCCATAAAAATACCTTTGGATGGAAAGCCTTTAAACTTTACTTCTAATCGCTTTTTGCTCCATGGCCACGATTTTTCCCATTTTTGATATGTCTGAATTTCATCTTTTGGACAAAACATATTGAATATTTCATTGGAAGACATTCCGACAAGGCAATCTAATCTTATAAACAATCGCTCTAGTTGTGCTTTTTCTAAATTTTCATGTTTGGAATGACTTGGGTCGATTCCCGGAATGTATATTTTCGCTTGTACTGTTTTTGAAAAACTGCTTATTTTTGAGTTTATTTTTAGGGGCTTTATGTTTCTTTTGGAGTAGATGTAGGCGCTATCGCAATTTAGGGTTCTGTTTTCTAAATAGGCATCTTTTATTATCGAATAAACTGGTCTTTTAGAAGGGTGAGAATACTGTATTTTTGTGTAGGTATAGACTCCAATTTCATGTTTATTAAAACTAACAGTTAGTGCCCCCCCCCAAATATTATCAAATTCCACTTCAATATGTCCCGTTTGTTTTGTTAAAAACATCTTCCATTCATCCAAATTTGAATTATCATCCGCAAAAAGATTAAATAATTCATTTGAATCAAGCATTCCAAGACATTGAGGATTAATATACATCAAAATGTCGGATTTATCTTCTATCCCATAAATAACATTATACTCTTTTTTAAATTGAGAAACATTTCGAATATGACCACTTGTATAATTATCTGGAAAAATGGCAAATTTTGATTTCCGATCAATTACAACATTATTTTTCATGAAAATCATTGCACTATCACAGTTTGGAGCGAGGTTTTTGAGAAATGCAAAATCGTAAGGAATTCTAATATTATCTTTCGTTTGCAAGTAATCTATTTTTTTAGTACAAGATGTCAAACAAAACAAAACAAAACAAAATATAATTATTCTTTGAATCATAGTACAACCAATTTTTCTCCATATAAATTACCCTTATATTCAAAAACAATAAAATATACTCCCTTACTGAAATTTGAAAGAGAAACAGTATAATTGCCCTTGGTTGGCTCATTCATAATGGAAACAACCTTCCCTAAAGTATCGAAAAATACTATTTTTTGCAATTTCTCGTACAAAGTGATTTGCAATTTCATTTCTTGAGAAACAGGATTAGCAAACCTTAATAACTGAGAAAAATTTAACAAATTAGCAACTACAGTGCTACAGCCATTAGAATCATCATCGATATTATATTGATTTGATGGATAACACTCAATTGCTAATCTAGATTTGAGAACTAAATGATCAACACCATCAATTGCTGGCTGATCTATAGTTCTTTTTATTTGTTCTTTATCACTAGCATAATACATTAATCGTGAATCATTAGATAAATTGGTGGTATCCGTATCCATTGCATGCTTATGCCCTAATCCATGTCCAATTTCATGTAATAGTACACTATACAAATCATATTCACTAGATTTTATTCCTCCTTGGTTTGTTGAAATAAACCAATCAATGGATGAGTTTATTTGAGTTAAAATTTTCCGATGTCTACCTCCAATAGTTCTATCCGATTCAAAACCTAAAGTATTACAATGTAAATCAGCATTTGTTGATGTCAACATCAAGTTTGTAGAACCTAAGTTTGCAAACGAAAGGATACTTATCCTATCTGCAACCGAACCAATAGGTAAACTATCAATCAAACCTAAATATTCAAAATGAATACCCGTTGCACTTTCCCAATCACAAAAAGCAGCTTTTGCTACTTCTACAAAATTTTCAAATCTCGCACTATCTGTTACTCCTTTCATACTAGGCATATCTGTTGAGTCAATACTCCATTCAATTTCAAAATTATCAGATTCAATATAATTACCTCTTAAAAGAGCATATTGATACTCCCATTTTTCCTTTTCAATATATCTTGATTTTAAAGCATAATCAATTTCCACAACAGTAGAGCATTGTTGAAAATTCATTCCATTCGGGATTATGGTCCATTTACCACTTCCCATAGGTGCCCCAAGAGCAGACAAAATTACACCAACAGAATCCTTTGTCCAATAATCTATATGAAAAGTATCATTAGATGCATAAGTTAAATAACCTAAGTTATCCGCATTTGGAATTTTTATGGTTGCAATCGTATCAACTGCTGTAGTATCAAACAAATTAGTGCCTTTTATCTTTAAAACTTTCTTCCAAGCATCTGCAAAAGTATCCAACTCCATAGTATTATTTGTAACTCGTGTTGTGAAACCCGTGATACCACAACTTGCAAAAGGTATTTCAGTTACACCTTGAGCACATACACTTTCAAATTCAGGACATGTACCATTTGCAATATGATAATTAGCTGTACCAAATACATCAAAATCATCTAAATTAATAGCCAATAAACTTTGCCAATTAGCAACCTGTACCGATACATGAACCAATTTTTCAAACACCGTATCGAGAGGATAAAAATATTCTTCTACAAAATTATTGGAAATTCCGCAACCAGCATTAGTAATAGATAAAAGAACTTGATTTTCACTAAAATCTGACTCAAACAAGGAATATGATGGATTAGTGGTAACGATAGATTTACTGGCAGACAGATTTCCATTTAACACGACTGAATCACCTAATGCATTCATTGGGTAATTAAGAATAATTTCTGCTCCAGCAAATTCCAAACCTAACACATTACTTTTTACAAAAACATCAAAATCAATGGTATTATCACTGTAATTAGAATTGATGTTTCCAAATTTCAAACACAATTCAGAAGGAGATCGTAAAGAAACATCCGTCAATATAGGCTCAATTGTAATATTTTTCCCACAATATTCAGCCACATCCTCTCGAAATTTCCTCCAATTTGATATTACAAAATCATATTCACTATTAAAGGCAACTCTATTTATATCGTGTCTAATTTGCGTAAATTTTCCACCATCGCCATTTGTAATAGAATAAACTGGAAGACCATCGTAAAAGCCGATTTCATGTCTTTTTAAAAAGAAAATTCCTTTTTCTTTTGTAGATAATTTAACTACATGTGACACTTGAATTGCATAACCTTCAAATTCACCTCCTTTTGTTGCAATTAATATTTCATCTGCATTATTGCCAAGTAAAGTATTTTTCACTTTAAAAGTATGTAATGTGTAAATCATTTCATCATTAGAATCTTGATATCCAATATTCGTAAGGACTTCTCCTTCAACTACTATATCCGAAGATTCGGTTAACACTTGCAAAATACCATCATAATTCTGAGTAAAAGCAGGATTAATAAAACCAAGAAAAATTAGAAAAGTAAGTAAGTAAGTAAGTAAGTAAGTAAGTAAGAGGTTTCATATTATTATTTTTTGGATTAAAAGATTTTTCAAAACAATAATAAAATAAATTATTTGAAAAACCTAATATATTTCAATAAAAGCCCAAAAAGACTACAAAATAGACCCTAAACCTCCTCCTTCACCAATAACTGAAACCCATTTCCATGTATATTCACAATTTCAATTTTAGGATCTGGTTTTAAATATTTTCGAAGCTTTGTAACGAAGACATCCATGCTACGAGCAGTGAAATAGTCATCTTTACCCCAGATTTTGACAAGAGCATCTGTTCTAGGAAGTACATCATTCATTTTCACACAAAACATACGAAGCAATTGAGCTTCCTTTGGAGATAATTTCACTTTCACAGATTCATCTGGGCGAAAGGAAAGGATACGCAATGGAAAATCAAAATGGAAGCTACCTATTTCAAATTCTTTGATATCATCGCTAGGATCGGGAGCAGATGCTGATCTTTTCAGAATAGCTTGAATTCTTAAAAGTAACTCTTCAGAATTGAAAGGCTTAGTCATATAATCATCCGCACCTATTTTCAATCCTTTAAGCACATCTTCTTTCATACTCTTGGCAGTCAAGAAAATAATAGGAACATTCTTATCCTTACTACGAATATCTGTGGCTAAAGAAAATCCATCTTTACGAGGCATCATTACATCTAATATACAAATATCATAAACGCCTTTGTTAAACATTACCCAACCTTCCATACCATCTTTGGCAATGGTCACATCATAGTCATGCATTTCTAGATACGCGCATAATACATCTCTAAAATTTTGATCATCTTCTACTAAAAGTATTTTTTGATTATTACCCATTTAAAATTTTGTTTTCGTCCTTAAGAATTATTGGTATAACGCATAAAAAAGCCAATTGCGTGTGTAAGTTGTAAAAAAAGTTAAAATCGGCTTCTTTTAGCCTTACAATATCCGTAGAAATTATTCTGACATGCCTGTCAGCGGCTTTCTTTTTGTGTTCCTTTTTTAATCTTTCAATGGAAGCCAAATAATAAAACTACTTCCCTTCCCCAATTCACTTTCTACGGCAACTGTTCCCTTATGTGCTTCAACGATTACTTTCACATAGCTCAATCCCAAACCAAAGCCTTTTACATCATGCACGTCACCTGTATGTACTCGATAAAATCGATCAAAAACATGTTTCCTAGCATCTTTAGAAATTCCAATACCATTATCTTTTACAATAATTTCAATACCATTATTTAAGTTTTTTGTTAAAATAGTAATTTTTGGAATTTCCTTTGAATATTTATTTGCATTATCAATGAGATTGTGCAGTACATTTGAAATATGATTTCGATCCGCAACCAATTTTGAAATATCAGCTTTCAAATCTGATTCTATGATTCCACCCTTCGATGCTACTTGGAGTTGTCCATGGGTAACTACATCTCGAATCACATCATGGATATCAAAATCTATTTTATTCAATTTCAAATCACGATTATCCAATTTCGCCATCTGCAAAACCTTTTCGACCTGATTTAACAACCTTTTATTTTCTTGTTTAATTATACCAATAAATCGTTTTACTTTATCTGCATTATTCAAAACCCTATCGTTTACAATAGAATCTGATGCTAGAGAAATGGTTGCAATAGGTGTTTTGAATTCATGGGTCATATTATTGATAAAATCCGTTTTCATTTCTGATAACTTTTTTTGCTCAAAAATAATATACAATGTATAGCCAAAGGATAAAAGAATGAGTCCTGTAAATAAGGCAGCTAATAAAAAAGGGATCCAAGCATTTCGCCAAACTGCCTTTGACATTGTAGGAAAATAAACAACCAACAATCCAGGGGAAAATCTACCTGTGCTAAATAAATTGACTTTATATCTTGACTCAATCAATGCTTTTTCACCATGCACACTTGTATTGAAATCATCTACTAGAAAATGTCCATCTTTGATAACAAATTTTTTCTTTTTCCTAGAATATACTCCGTAGCTATATGTCAAACTGGGAAAAGCCTTTTTCAATAAAAGATCTATTTTTTTTATATCAATTCGTTCTTCGATAGGAATAACTCCAGCCATTTGATTCATTCTAAACTCTTCGATTCTTTTAATCAAATTAGCATCTTGCTCAATTAAGGCTGTAGATTTATACAACATAGTCATCAAATCTCCACCTTCTGCTTTTTCGATTTTCTGAACAATTTGGGTCAAAGTCAAGGCGATAGATTCATCAAACTGTCTTTGGCTCAATTTCACAGACCAATTTATCCAATAAAATTGCAGGGCAATAATACCTATCAAGGCTGCTGCCATGATTCCGATAATTATATTTATCTGTTTTTTCTTCATTAAGAATTAAATCTAAATCAAATATATTAATTAAGATGAAGGTATTTTTAGTTTTAACTTTTTTTTAACCACAAGCCAGCGAAGTCTCTCCTTAAGTCGAGCGTTCGAGTCTTAGCAAAACCTATAACCATTTCACAACCCATCACCATTTCACAACCCCATCTTCTTCTTCGCCTCCTTCTTCTTCCATTCATAAATAGAATCATAAATAGCTTCTTGAATTCTAGGGCGAATATCCAGTTCATAAATATTTCTATGCGATCTTGAAGGATAAACACGATTGGACATAAAGATAAAAAGTAAATCATATTTTGGATCCATCCAAACAAAAGTTCCTGTGTAGCCACTATGCCCATAACTAGCAGGACTTGCTTCTTTTGCGGTATGACTATCCCCTTTCACATAATCTATCATGGGTTTATCAAAGCCCAATCCCCTGCGATTTCCATCTTCACAGAAATGACATTTTGTGAAAATATCAATAGTTTCAGGAGCAATATATTGAGTACCACCATAATTTCCATGATTCAAATACATTTGCATCAATTTGGCCAAGTCATTGGTACTTGAAAACAGACCCGCATTTCCAGAGACTTGTCCCATCATATTTGCCCCTTCATCGTGCACAATTCCTTGCATCAATGTATGTCTAAAAACACTATCTCTTTCTGTAGGAACTATCCGACTTTTAGGAAATCTTTCTAGTGGTTTAAATCCCAAGGTTGTTGCGCCCAAAGGCTGATAGATTTTCTTATTGAGATAAGTTTCAAAATCTTCATGAATCATATTTGACAGCATATCAGGCAGCACATAAAAAGCCAAACCAGAATATTTATAGCCATACTCTTTCAACAATGGTGATTTTTTTATTGCTTTCAGAATTTTAGAACGATACTTTTTATTTAGAAATAAATCTTCACGAATTGGAATTGAATATTTCTCAGATTTCTTTTTTCGTACTGTAAACCATTTAAATTTACCATTTCTTCTTTGTGTCAATTTCCAATTGGGCAACCAAGGCTCCAAACGAGCTTGATGCGACAATATATCGATCCATTTTAATTCATCTTTATTTGTATGTTTAAATGCTGGATGATAATCTCCCCATGTCGCATTCAAATCAAATTGACCATTAGTATGTAACTGCATGATTATGGGCAACCCCGCAGAAATCTTTGTGACAGAAGCCAAGTCATAGATATCAGAATGCTGAACAGGGACTTCATTTTGATACGTATGAAATCCAAACGTTTCATGATAGATAATTTTTCCATCTTTTGCTACCAGAACTTGAGCTCCAGGAAAAGCTTCTTTCCTAATCCCTTCATTTACAATTTGCTTTATTCTTTTATACAAAAGACTGCTATCCATTTTAACAACATCAGGGGTTGCATATCCCAGTCGATTTAGATTTGGAACAAACAAAGAAAGCGTCATTGGAAAATCATCAAAATATGTATTCAGTTCTTGTGGTTTTAAATCAATAGCACCGAAAATTGCTTGCGCCATGATTTGTTGTTCTAAAATGCCATCCTTTAGAGCTAGAAATAACGCATCGGGTTCAAATTCGTTAAAAAGATCTTTAACATTTTTAGGATTTCCAAAAACGGATAAAATAATTTTTGATTCTTTAGAAAAGTAATTGATAAAACTCTTAATAGTAGGGCCAATTTCCGTTTCAGTATCATACTTAATAATCAGCAAATTATGATTACTAATTATATTTTGAAAAAGTGGCAACATAGAAGTAAGGTCACCATCAGTAGGAATATTAAAAGCATCTATTGAAGTGTATTTTTCAAGGCTAGTCAAAAATTCACTTTTCTTTTCATCGCCAATATTAATAACTGCAATTTTAGAATTGACAATATTTTTAATCGGAACAACACCTTCATTTTTTAACAGAAGGATATTTTTCTTTGCATTTTCAAAAGGTAAAATATTTTTTTCTTGAGCATCTAAGTCACTAATAAAAAAGGAAACAATTAAAAAGAATAGATATTTAAATTTCATAATAAAAATGTTTTTTGTTTTCAATTTATTACGTTGCCCCCAGATACTTGTTCAAATACAAAAGAAATATTTACTCCTTTGGCACAAAAATAAATTGATAAATAAAGATAAATATCATGGATACCAAAAAGCTACCTATCGTCTTGGAAATAATAGTCACGAAATAAACAAAAGAAAAACTCTCCAAAGAAAAGTACGTCAGCAAATGAACCAACATCATAAGGGAAGCATATTTGGCGAACCATACCAATCCATAATTGGAAACAGTAGGAATTTTATTGAGTAAATAACCTCCTGTGGGTTCAAATAAACTCAATATCAAAGGTCTTGAAAAAGCCATCATGACCAAAGCCCCAGCATGAACTCCTGGACTATTATCCGTAAAATCAATTATTAACCCCATTGCAAAAGCAATCAATAATAATAAACTATTTGAGTATTTAAAAGAAGCTAAAATAATAATCAAAGGATAAATAAAAATACTGATATATTTCCAATCTGGAATCATATCCATAAATATCACAACTTGGAGCAATACAAGAATCACAAATCGGATTATATTTCGTGCTAAATCATTATTCATTTTCCCCAGCTTCTATTGACAATTGTTCTTCTTTTGATTTGTGGTTCACAACATAAGCATACGTCATTTTTGAAAGATCTTCCCCCAATTTCACATCAATGACATAAAAATTTCTTCCAGATTCGATCCAAAAAGTATCAATGACTCCCACATGCAATCCTTTAGGAAAAATAGATGAATATCCACTTGTGATGATTGTATCTCCCTTTTCAAATATCGCATGTTTGGGAACATCATTCATTTTCACATGCGTAACATCGCCATCCCAGTTAATCGACCCAATATAATTACGTCCTTGAATCATACCACTCACTTTCATTTCAGGATTCAAGATTGACATTGCGACAGAATAATGATTTCCGATTCGAATAACGATACCATAGACACCATTATTCCCAATGACACCTTGTTTGTATTGAATTCCATCCTTTTTACCTTTATTAATTGTAAAAGTATTATAGATTTTGTTAACCGAATTATTAATGATTTTGACGGGTAAAAATTCATATATTTTGGTGGAATCTAACTCTACAAAAGAATCAATCACAAAATTTGAATCTTGATGCATTCTAGTTTCCAATTCAATTAACTGTTTACGTAATTCTGCATTTTGTACGGATAACTTATCGGCTAATGCCGAAAGAGATATATAATTTGAAAATTCAGAAGTTTTTTCATGAATCTTTCCAGTAAAAATATTAGTTGAATTGATAAAGATTTCTTTCTGAGACTTGTTGTACCCAACTACCAAAAACAAGCAGATTGTCTCTAAAACAAAAAACAGCAAAAAACTATTACCTTTAAAATACTGAAACGGACTTCGCATAAAAATTGAATACTCAAATTAAGTGGTTGGACATATATTTTTGGTTTTATAACGAAGAGTTGGACAAAATATATAAAAAAGATATACCTAAAAATATGTGTCCACCTACTTATATCAATATCCAGTAAAATGAATATTCCTTAAATACTTTTTCTGTCAATTAAAAAAGAATACCGATGAGAATTACTTAATGCTATACCCGTTCCCCTAACAACTGCCTTCAAAGGATCTTCTACCACATGAACTGCCAATTTCGTTTTGGCAGCAATTCTTCTATCCAAACCACGCAACAATGCCCCCCCACCAGTCAAATAAAGACCTGTTCGATAAATATCCGATGCTAATTCAGGAGGAGTTACTTCCAACGTTTTCAAAACAGCCTCTTCAATTTTCGAAATTGACTTATCAATAGCATGAGCAACTTCCTTATAAGTAATTACAATTTGCTTAGGAATACCCGTCATTAAATCTCGCCCATTTACAGCAAAATCCTTTGGCGGATTTTCAAGTTCCAAAAGAGCTGACCCCACGTGAATTTTCACTTGTTCCGCAGTTCTTTCACCAATCAAGACATTGTGTTGTCTTTTCAGATAATTCATAATATCGACAGTAAATTCATCCCCTGCGATACGAATAGATTGATCACAGACGATACCCGAAAGCGCAATTACGGCGATTTCCGTTGTTCCCCCTCCAATATCAATTACCATATTCCCAACTGGATCTTCTACATTTAGCCCAATCCCCAAAGCCGCAGCCATAGGTTCATAGATTAGATAAGTTTCTTTAGAATCGACATGATCGGCGGATTCAAAAACGGCTCTTTTTTCTACTTCTGTAATACCAGATGGAATACAAATGACCATTTTCAAATGAGAAAAGAAGCGTCTTTTAGCACCTATCATATCAATCATTCCTTTTATCATGCTTTCAGCTGCTGTAAAGTCAGCAATCACACCATCTTTCAAAGGACGAATTGTCTTTATATTTTCGTGGGTTTTTTCGTGCATTTGCATTGCCTTATGCCCCACTGCAATAGTTTCGTTAGTAGTTCTATTTATAGCAACTATGGAAGGCTCGTCAATTACTACTTCACCATTTTGGATGATGAGTGTATTGGCGGTTCCCAAATCTATTGCAATCTCTTGTTTAAAAAATTTTAAAAACTTCATTAATTATGTTGATGTCAAAAATTACTTGATATAATTTAGACGAGTTATTTATGTAATAGTCTCAAAGATGCAAAAAAAAATAAATTTTATGACAAATTGTAATTAATTAGCATATATTTATTACTTGCCAACAATAACAGTATGAAAAGCGCCTTTTTTGAAATATTTTTGCGCCATACCTTGCAAATCTTTGGCAGAAACTTTTTGCAAGTCCTCCACAAAAGTTTCAAAATATGAGATTGGTTGTTCCTGAATCACCAAATGTTTTATCATATCTGCCGAATGATAAACTCCATCTGTCCATTTCAATATTTCACCCATTAAGAAATTTTGCACCAATTCCATTTCCTGTTCTGAAACAAGTTCTGCTTTTAATTTATCAATTTCGAAAAATATTTCTTTAATAGTGGCATTTTTATGTTCATTTCCTACTTCACAGCCGATGCTAAAAAAGCCATCGTAAATCATTGTATTTAGGCTTGAAAAAACATTATAAGTATATCCCTTTTGCTCACGAATATTCTGCATCAATCTCGCACCAAAGTATCCACCTAAAACTGTATTTAAAAAATAAAAAGCGGGATAATCTGAATGGGTTTTAGTGAAAGTCTTCAAACCTATTCTAATTGCTGTTTGAACGCTATTTTTTTTCTCAATAAAAATCTCTTCTGGTTGTATAAAATTCACAGGAGAATAAATAGGTTTTTGAAAATTTGCATCACTCAATAAAGTATCACATAATACGGAATCAATTAATTTGAATTCATCATCACCTATATTTCCACTGGCAACTACAAAACAATTTTCTTTTACAAAATTATTCTGAAAATAAGATTGAAGGTCCTTAGATTCTATTGCATCATAATCTTCAAAAGTACTATTATATCCATAGACGTGCTTTTTTCCAAAAACATTAGCGGTCATCTCTCGATAAGCAATAATATCATTTTCTTCAAGACTCAATTGTAACCTTTGTTTTTGATTTTTTATATAAGTTTGAAGTTCTTTGGAATCAAATTTTGGTTGAGAAATAATTTCACCAAACAAAGAGATTAAAGATTTAAAATGTTTTTTCAAACAAAACAAACTAGCGGTCATGGTATCCATATTGGAAGAGATTCCCATTCGTCCACCATAAAAATCAATAGTTTCATCAATCTTTTTTGCGGAGGTAGATTGAGTGCTTTCATTCATCATCCCCGCAGTAATTCTAGATGTTGAGCGTTTTTTTTCAGATACACGTCCGCCACTAAAAATGACTTCCAACTTAACAATTGGCAAAGTATCATCATGAATAATATAAATAGGTACATTATTTGAGAGTACTTTATATTTGTAACTTGGTGATTTTATATTTGTTATTTTATTAATTTTAGGTATAACAGGCATAACTTATTTTTCGAATAACAGATTATGAAAACATTTTGAATAATTTTCTCATGTAAATATTTAAAGTTTCACAAAAGTAAATAAACATAATTGCTTGAAGGCAGTTCAAATTTTATTTATTTATTTTCAGAAATTTTATTTAAAACACTATTTTAATTCTATTTGATTGCAAATTGACTATTTTTGAATTAAAAATCATATTTTTGCGATTGATAAAATCAAACTTCTATGAAATTCACAGTATCATCAACAGAACTATTGAAACACCTACAAATATGTGGTGGAGCAATAAACCCAAATCCAGTAATTCCGATTCTTGAAGATTTTAAATTTTCGATAAGAAGTAATTTCTTAACAATTACGGCTTCTGATTTAGAAACATCTATCACCACTTCTCTTGAAGTAATGTCTGATAAAGATGGGGATATTGCTATTCCTGGAAGGATATTGATTGATACATTGAAGGCTTTGCCCCAACAACCTATCACGTTTAGAGTTGACGAAAATTTTGGAGTCCAAATCACTTCATCGTTTGGTAAATATAAATTGGCTGGAGAAAATCCTGATGAATATCCAGAAATTCCAGAACCAGAAGCGGTAGATACGGTTTCAATGCCATGTAGATCTTTAATTAATGGGATCAATAAAACTATTTTTGCGACAAGTAATGATGAATTGCGTGCAGCAATGTCTGGGGTCTTTTTTCAAGTAGATTTTGACAAAATCACTTTAGTAGCTACCGATGCACATAAATTGGTGCGCTATATTTATTCAGGTATAACTACGGAAACATCAACAACCTTCATCATACCCAAAAAATCATTGGTACTATTGAAAAATTCATTGCCAGATACGGGAAATGTTTCTATTGCTTTTAATAATGCAAATGCATTTTTCAAGTTCAATGATGTACAAATGTCTTGTCGTTTAATTGATTCAAAATATCCTGATTTCAAGGCAGTAATTCCTGTTGACAATGAACTTTTATTAACGATTCCAAGAACAGATTTTTTAAGTTCTTTGAAACGTATCGCAATATATGCCAATAAGACGACCAACCAAGTTGTGTTTAATATCAAGGAAAAAGAATTAACGGTTTCAGCGCAAGATTTAGATTTTTCAAATGAAGCTAGTGAAACAATTTCCTGCAATTTTGATGGCAGTAGTGATGAAGAATTCGTAATCGCTTTTAATGCTAAATTCTTGATAGAAATGTTGGGTGTTTTAGAGTCTGATGATGTTAAAATAGAATTATCGTTACCTAATAGACCTGGAATTTTATTGCCCACTGAAAATGACGATAATGAGGCTATTATGATGTTGGTGATGCCTGTGATGTTGACTAGGTGATTGAATTTGGACGACGGCAGGACGGGATGATATCAGGACGGCAGGACGGCAAGACTTCAGGACAGCAAGACTTCAAGACGGCAAGACAACAAGATTTCAGGATATCAGGACGACAAGACTTCAAGACTTCAGGACAACAGGACTTCAAAACTTCAAGACTTAAAGACAGGACTTTAAATACGTTAGAATAT
>CAMZLN010000254.1 GCA_947311465.1 uncultured Saprospiraceae bacterium | reverse complement strand
TTGCTGCATTTGATCTTGCATCTTTTTTGCCATCTTCTTCATCTTATCGACAGCACTTTTTTGAGAATCAGATGCACTTTTGCTATTTTTCTTGTCCAATTCGTCTTCACTCTGCTCCATATCTTGGTCGATATCTTCCATGTCTTCCTTGGTATCATCCATGTCATTGGGCTGTTCAAGTTCATCATTCTTTTTCTGAATGTCTTCCATTTTTTCTTGGAGCTTCTCAAATTCTTTATTCAATTCTTCTTGCTCTTTTTTCAACTCCTCTGTCGGCTGCTCTTCTTTTTCTGTTTTCTCTGCCAACTCTTCTTGCTTTTTAGCCAATTCTTCCAATTTATCAATTGCCTTTTCCATTTCCGCTTCCACTTCCAATTTCTTAAACAATTCCTCCAAACGATCCAATTCCATACTCAATTCTTCATCATTCATCTCCATTTCTTCCATCTTATCAAGGGCTTCGTCTTTATTCAACTCTTCCATCAATTTCTGAATTTCTTCCATCAACTGTTTCATCTCTTCACTTTGAAGATTCTCAAACATCTCTTGGATTTTTTCTTGCTTTTCGAGGATTTCTTCATCAGGTTTTGTCATTTCTTCCTGATCTTTCATATTCTCTTCAAGATTCTCCTTTGCCTTTTCAATATTCTCATGGAGATCCTTTTGTCGCTCCATCAACTTCTCCAATTCTTTTTTGGTTTGCCAATCCATTTCATCTTTTTGGAGCAATTTTTCTCTTAGCTTTTTAAAATCTTCTTTTATTTTCTTGGATTCTTTTATAGCATCTTTTAATTTATCTTTGATTTCATCATTATTCTTTTCTACCTTCTCTTCCATTTCTTCTAGGGAAGGAATTTCAATTTTCATGATGTTGGTTTTAGCAGACTTACTACCATTCACAGCATCATTGTCAAAAACTTCAAAATAATATGAAATTTCATCCCCTGGTTTAATATCCAATAATTCTAAATCTAAATTGTATTCAAAACCCGTTATTTTTCCAGCGTCTTTTGGCAATTTAATCGTTTGCAACTGCCCTTGTGTATTTCCATTTGATTTTCGGTAATTAAATGACAAACTCAGTAATCCATAATCATCAGAAGCATCTCCTACAAAATAAATCATTTTAGTGTCAGCGCTATCTTTAAACTCTTTTACTTCTATTTTTGGATGTAAATCTGGAATTACAGAAATGGAATATGCCAAAGAATCAGCATTTGGCAATGCTTTATTGGATAAAAATAATTTATACAATTCATCACGCATTACCTTTTTTGAAAAAGAAAATGCTTCGTCAGACATACGATTGGCTTGTAGCAACTCATTGTTTGAAGAAAATTTCAAAGCAATTTCATCTGTATTTAATGCATTGAAATTCCAATTGATTTTCGTACCGATAGGTAAAACTAAATCACCAATACTGGTCAATGTTTCATCTTTACGACCTGTATAATTGGGATAATCCAAACTTAC
Organism: uncultured Saprospiraceae bacterium; assembly: GCA_947311465.1. Taxonomy (GTDB): domain Bacteria; phylum Bacteroidota; class Bacteroidia; order Chitinophagales; family Saprospiraceae; genus CAMZLN01. The sequence goes on along the minus strand of CAMZLN010000254.1, from coordinate 3,824 downwards.
ATCAAAATTCGCAATATTTGGTTTGTACAAAACACCTAATTCAAAGTCATCCGAAGTAACACTATTGGAAAACAAATGGAATGGGGTCTCTTTTTGTACATTATTAAAAGTATATGTAAATGTGTTGGGCGAAGTTTTCGTCATTCGATATTGATAATTATCTACTTCGATGAATACTTCATTGGGAAGAACTTCTCCTTCAATTTTTACTTCGATTGGAAAATCATCAAACTGCACTACTTTCAAATCTTCGGTTTGCATTACAAAGGAAAAAGGTGCTTCTCTTTCAAAATTCTCATCATTATTAATCAATCTTTTTGATCCATCAGTAATAATACTTGGTGCTGCAAAAAGCATGATGAACAACAACAATAAAGGTGGCAATGCATATCTAAGATATTTTTTATTCTTTGATAAATCAATTGCATTTTTAAAAGGAACTGGGCTAATTTGTGCACTTTTTTGATTGATACTTGCCAAAATCAAATCCGTATTACCATCTCCACTCGCTTGCTCTTTCAATTGCAATACATTCAATAATTTATCTTTCACATCTCCAAAATGATCTCCAACAATGGTTGCCGCTTGTCTGTGTGAAATCGTTTTACCAAAACTAAAATATTTCATCAACGGCCAAAGTACCCATCCACTCAAAGCTATCGCACTTGTTCCCAGAAAAGAATAAAAAAGTCCTTTCCTTACTGGTTTACTAAAATAATAATAATACTCTAAAACATTAACTAAAATGAAAAGAAACAGAATCAATCCTATGCTATAAAGAACGCCCCGTATCAATTTATTGACATAGAATTTTCTTATAAACTGATCCAGTTTTTGTATTAATAAATCGTAATTATTATTCGTTTGAGCCATGCTCTATATATTTTTTATGCTGTCGAAAGATAGAATACTGGAAGTTCCCTTCACTAACGGGATAACGTACACCATATTACAACAAAAGATTGTTTATTTTAGTTTGGTAATTTGTACGATTATTTAGGAATTAAAGTTACTGAATTTAAAATTCATCCACACAATTCAATATGCTGTTCTAAAGACTCGATCGCAGCTTTTAGTATCAGAATCAAAAAAGGTTCATCATTTCCGGAAGTTTGAGTTTGCTCAAGAGTTTTATAATAATTCAATTTAGATTTTAAATCTCCTTTTAAACTAATTATTGGATACCCAGATTTTAGCAAAAGTAAATTCATTAATAATCTAGAAGTACGTCCATTTCCATCAATAAACGGATGAATAGTCAGTAATTTTTCATGCATATTGGCTGATAGAATTACTGGATGTAGCTTATTTCGATTTTTTTCATAAAACTCAAATAGCTCTTCCATCTTTTTTGAAAGTAAAAAAGGTTGAGGTGGTTTGTGTTTGCTGCCACTTATATAAACGGGAACGGATCTATAGATTCCTGCATTTTTCCTGTCAATTCCTTTTAATATAAGATAATGGATTTCTTTTGTGATTCGTTCCGATATTGGTATTTTATTTTGAACAATTTCTACAATATAATCCAAGGCTTCATTATGGTTGATTGCTTCTAAATGTTCATTCATACTTTTTCCTGAAATGGTCAATCCTTTATTCACTACCAAGTGAGTTTCTTGAAGTGTTAAAGTATTCCCTTCTATCAAATTACTTTGAAATGTATTTTCAATATTAAAAAATTCATTCATTTTTTGCAATTGTGTTTTATCCAAAGGCTTCTTCTTACTCCATATTTGATACAATTCATCCACTTTGTGAATGAGTTCTTGAATCCTATCTGGATATTCAACAGATTTACTTATATAATTAATCTTACTTTCTGCTACGGCAAAAGCTTCTTTAATATAAAACTCGTCACCGATTTCATAAAGAATTTTATCCGCTAGCCAATATGAAAAAGCTTCTTTTTCAGACAATTGATATTCTTGAATAAAAGATAGTACTTGTTTCCTTGTCGCTGTACGCAATCCTCTTTCGATTTTACTAATAATAGCACTATCGATTCCTAGATTTCTGGATACTTCAAACAATGTTTTATTTAGTTTGCAACGCTCCTTTTTTAGTAATTTTCCAAAACTTTTCATTTTGACATTTTTTATTTTGACAAAAATAGTCAAATTTGTTTAATTTTGCAAATCTTGTCTATTTAAATAATGATTTTATACCTTTATGGAATGACAAAAATAGCCATTATAGAACCTTTTTTCACTGGCTCTCATAAAAAATGGGCTGAAGAATTTACTAGACATTCTAAACATCAAATCGATATTTTTGGACTATCTGGTAGATTTTGGAAATGGCGTATGCACGCAGGAGCGATTTCTTTGTCCAAAAAAATATTAGATTCAAATCAAGATTTCGATGTATTTCTTGTAAGTGATTTTTTAGATTTGGGACTTTTCAAGTCTTTGGTAATATCCAAGTATCCAAAAGCAAAGTTTTATATATATTTTCATGAAAATCAATTGACCTACCCTTGGTCACCTACGGATAAGGATGTGGCTTTGAAACGGGACAATCATTATGCTTTTATTAATTATTCATCTGCATTGGTTGCTGATAAGATTTTTTTTAATTCAAAATTTCATAAGGAAAGTTTCATTGATGCATTGCCACAATTTTTAAAGCAATTTCCTGATGAACACAATATTTGGAGTATAAATTCTATTCAAAACAAGTCAAAAGTGCTTTCTTTAGCTTTAGACTTACCACGTTTGAATGAAAATATTCAAAAAATAGAGCATAGCATCCTTTGGAATCATCGTTGGGAATATGATAAAAATCCAGAAACTTTTTTCAAAATATTAAAAAAAATCAAAGATAAGGATATCAAATTCAAGTTGATAGTCCTTGGAGAAAAGACCAATTCTTATCCAAAAATATTTGATTGGGCAAAGGATTATTTTCAAGAAGAAATACTTCATTTTGGATATGCATCGTCTAGGGTAGAATATTGGAATTGGCTACAGAAAGCAACTGTCCTTCCTGTCACTTCTAATCAAGATTTTTTTGGAATTTCAATTATTGAAGCCTTGCATAGTAATGTCTATCCTTTGCTTCCCAATCGGTTGGTTTATCCTGAGCATATTCCAGATAATGACAAGGATAATCATTTGTATGAAACGGATTTGGATTTGGAAGAACGAATAATCCGATTATTAAATAACAAGTCTATTCTAGGATATAAATTACCTAAAGTAACTCGTTATAGTTGGGAAAATAGTATTGAAGGATATGATGTTATGTTTTAAAGACTGTTTCTTTTCAAAAAAAAGAAAGGATTATTATATTTGTTAGAAAATTTTTAAAAGATAATATTGACACAAGGATGCAATTTTACTCCATTTAGGATTTTTGTAGGAGTCGAATACAAATTCGGCAAATCCAAAAATAACAAATAACAAAAAAGCTTCCGAAGTTGTCTTCGAAAGCTTTTTTATACGGCAAAGCCAAAGGGTTCACCAAAATTCAATATGGGTAAAAACCCATCGACTACAATTCCCCAGCAAAATAAGTCTCAAATTCAGAAATCGTCATTACTCCCAAATCACCTTCTCCTTGCTTTCTTACCGCTACACTTTCCAGTCCTGCTTCCTTCTCCCCTACGATCAACATGTATGGAATTCTTTTCATTTCCGCATCACGTATCTTTCGTCCAATACTTTCACTACGATCATCCACCAATCCACGAATATCTGAAACCGCCAATTTGTCAACTACTTTCTTCGCATAATCATTATATTGGTCACTCAATGGAAGTACAATAAACTGATCTGGAGTCAACCATAATGGAAATTTACCCGCACAATGCTCTGTCAAAACTG
>CAMZLN010000253.1 GCA_947311465.1 uncultured Saprospiraceae bacterium | reverse complement strand
GATAGTCTTATCTGCTGGTGTAGTAATTACTGGTGGCAATGCATCTTCAACCAATGCTTCTTTCCAGCATGTATTAGTATTTCCAGCTTCATCTGTAACTAATAAGTGTACTTCTACTAACTCATTCACATCAGCACAATCAAACTCAACAAAATCACTCCAAGGTCCATTTTCAGAAAGACTCACTTGTAAAGTAACACTACTACTACAATTGTCGTAACTTCCTTCATCTGCTTGTGTAGCCGTTAATCTTGCAGTTCCATCAGAACCAAGACTTACGTTTAATTGGTCGTGACATACTGCGATTGGTGCGGTGTTGTCGATGACGTTCAACATAATGGTGTCATTTCTAAAATTACCACAACTATCTGTAGCAGTAAAAATAACTTCTGTTTCACCAATTGGGAAACCAGAAACGATTCCACCATTTGTCAAATCAACAATTTGTAATTGTCCATCAGAATGATAATGAGTAGGTTCACCATGAAAAGCGACTTTTACACTAGCAACCCCCGAACAATTATCAGTAACATTCAAATCATTAAAAGCAAGAACACCTTCACAATTATCGTCAGTCCCAGCAATAAGATTTTCAAAATCAATTTCAGGAGCAGTTGTATCATTAATCGTAATATACTGAATGAATACTTTATTTACACCAGTACACCAATTCACCATAGTCCAAGTTCTCTCAATTTCATATCCATTTCCACAAGTCCAGAAAATATTATCCATATAATCATAGGTCATATCACAAATTTCATAATGATTGTCATTCAATTCAAAACAATCGAATTGAGGAGTCCCTGTTAAATCTAAAGATAAATCTCCATCAAAACTACCACATTCAATTTGAACATTTCCAGGAATAATTAAATTATTAAAAGAAGGAGCCAAAAGGTTTACAGTTTGAGTACAAGTACTTGAATTACCGTAAGCGTCAATTGCTTGCCATACTCTTACTATTTTAGAACCAAACCATTGAGATTGATCACAATGAGTTTCAACAATTGCTTCATCAATTAAAGTTACAGATTCTAAAGTACAATCTACAGCTCTATATGGAAGCGGGAAACCTGCTTTCACTTCTAGTTCAACCGCAGTTACCTGCCCATATCCAACCCCTTCGCTAGGTGTATTATTATTATCCTTAATGATCACATGCCAAACACCTCCAATATTGCTGTAAGGCATATTGTTAAATACTGACAAGCTATTGGCTGGTCTAAGATCTCCAGACATCCCTGGATCATCAAAAGTACAAGCACTTGTAACAGAAGTACCAGATTGACTATTAAATACAACATCCATATTAATAGTACCTTGATTATTACAAGTCTGATAATTCATAAGCACTACAGATTGCCCCGTAGGAGCAACTAAAGTAATTTCTAAATCTTCTAAATCATTATGCTCTAAAGTCAAATGAAGATTCACATCTTGAACCACTTCACCAATAGGAGCACATCCAGCATCCAGCGTAAGTGCAACATCAGTAATAGAAGGAATTGCTAAAGTACCACCCGCAATATTTGCAGGAAGTTCGTTTGCATCTGCATTATAAGTTTCAGTATGAGAATAATCTTCATCTAAAGCATTAGGATGATTACAAGCAATTGTATAATCGAAACACTCAATGATTGGAGCATTTTTATCTTCAACTACAAGATTTCCCCAACAAGAGTTGGCATTTCCAGGCAAAGCAGAAATATGATAAACATTATAAGTCAAAGTCTGACCAATCATATCTGGTGTCACCGCACTTCCTAAATAATTATCATTTGCGTCATAAATCTCCACGACATACTCTTGGTAGCAAGGATTTGGCATTTCCAATACCATATCTGGTAATACTTCAATATAACATTCTCCATAATCATCAGTTAATGAATAAGAATTATTATCATTAGTAAAATCTGGTGAATTTAAAGAGATATGTAATTCATCATTACAAGTCAATTCTGGATTCAATTCAGAAACCACATTAATTTTAGATGTACATCTCACGATTTGTCCATCGTTATAAGTCACTTCACAAACAACAGTATTTTGTCCAATAGGCAAAGTAGCTGTAGTCGTATTTTGGTCACCTTTGATTCCTAAACCAGGATACTCAACAGTAACGGTTGGAGGAGTCACAGCATGACAATTATTTGGTCTACAAATAAAAGGCTCTATCGTTGGAGCAGTATAATTTAATGTTTGACAATTAAATCTATCATTTGCGACTACAAATTGCTCATCAATACATTCAAAATGACAAGGAATTGTAAAATCTTCAGAAATTTGATCCAAAAAGACACCAGGTCCTTCAGCAATCAAAAATCTATTTCTAGGAAGAGGAGTTCCTCTTGTAGGATCAGAAGTAGTAATTCTCCATGAACCAGTTCCCCAACCTCTATTAAATGCAGTAAAAGAAGTAAAAGTATAAGTTTCACAACCATCCAAAGCTACATCAACAGAAACAACATCACCTTCCGAATACCCGTCATAATCGCCTGCATTTGCAAACGCTACTCTATCACCATGTCTATCACGAATCTCCCAAGACAAATCAGAAGGATAACGTCCCATAGTAATATCAACGCTATAATCACCTGACTCATTACAACAAGCAGCACAACTTGACTTAATTCTATGATCTACCCCAGCTTCAGGGAAAGATACATTGGTAAATAAAGGACCATCTGCAAAAACAGTATTTCCATCACCGTCAACAATTTTATAAGAATGCTCATTATTGTTACTTCCTTCCATATATCTAAAGTCAATAAACTGACCATCAGAAATTGGCAATTCAAAACTAGCGAAATTACCATCACTAACATTTAGAGTATAAGCTTGTAAAGGCATAACTTGATTTAAAGCCAACATTAATTTAGCTCCATCCCAGCCATTTCCTTCTAAATCATATAATTGCAAAAAGTAAGTACAACCACCACAAGCATCTGCAGAATTTTCACAATCATAAATATCAAAATCAAGTGCTAATCTATCACTCTGACATAAAGCACAATCCGCTTCAGCATAAAAAGTAGTTGTTCCAGCAATAAAATTATCCACTAATCCTAAAGCAACAGGGTCAAAAACATTTCCTGTAGCTAAAATTGTAGTTGAAGTTGCTGACTCATACCAATTAATAGTAGCAGCAGAACCATCATCACAAGTAGCCGACGCCATCAAACCTTGTCCTTGAGATAAACAAGTACCTGAACACAATGAAATCCCCATAAAAGAATCAAAAGTAGGTAAAGGATTGACAGTAATAATTACTTCATCTGCCAAACTCTCACATCCTGTAACTGGATCTGTGAATGTAACCCAAATAGACATAGGACTTGTAGCCACAGTTGTTCCTGCATCATATGTAGTTGCAGTTGCAAGTAATGTTGTCAAAGCTGCGTCTTGGTAAAAGTTATAAATCGTTATAGCTGGTACAGGAACTTGAACACAAGAATAAGTTCCAATAGGGAAAGGAGTACCTGCAGTTGCATTAGTAGTAGTTCCATCAAAAACATTGATTCCAGAATATGTCCAATCACCTACGGCAAATGCAGTAGTTGCATCCGCATTATTATTTCTATATGCCCAACCATCTAAATAATCCCAAGGTTGACCTGATCCATCAGTATTTATATCACCGAACACATCAATTGCTACCCCTCCAAAGAATAATTCAACAGCATCATCACCATTAATACCCATTGCTCCTGTTGTATAATCAGGTGCAAAACCGAAAAATGTAGTAAAATTAGCAGCCTCACTCGATACATATATATATGTACCTGCTATAACTGCATCATTAGGAAAAGTAAATTCTTCACCATCAGTACCGTCACCATTATTTGCAGAACCTAGTCCATAGACACTTAAATCTGCAATATCATTTACCACATAAAGCTCTACTCCTTTTGGAGTACCCCCTGTCAATGGTCCATCAAAAACACCTGAAATTATTAAATCTTGACTCAAAGCACAAGGCCCTAAGACCCCAGCACCTGGTACAATTGCAGGTTGTCCTTCGCAAATTTCTATATCATCAATCATAGGAGTTACTGGCGCTGCTAAAACATCAACAGTTGTCGTAGCCATATCAGAGCAATTATTCCCATCAGTTCCTATTACTGTATAAACACCTGCTTCAGCTAAAGTAGCTGGTGCTATTGTTGGATTTTGATCTATTGAAGCAAATCCATTAGGCCCAGTCCATGCCCATGTAGCAGCATCCCCTCCAGTTTCTTCCAAGGCAACATCATCACCAGCACAAACAGGTGAATCATTTCCAGCTATTACATTTGGTACAGGATTAACTGTTACATCCATCATAGCTGTCACCTCACAACCTGGATGACTTGCATCAGGCACGTCATCATCCGCATCAAAAGTATGAATTACAGTAAATGTTCCAGCACCTAAAGCCACTGGATCAAAAGTAGTTTCAACAGCACCCTCTACAGTAAACGAACTAGTACCCGTTGCTACACCAGCATTATTTCCCAATTGATTATCAGCCATCAAAGTAACCGCAGCATCATTTGCACAATAGACTGCATCTAGTCCTGTGATAGTTGTTGTCGGATAATAACAAGTATTAGCAATCATTAAAGTTGTAGCACCATTACTCACTTCTATTGAATATCCTACAGCATCTAAATGAGTACCTACTAACGAATATGTGCCCGCAGGAGCTTCTGTCAATACTGTTCCAATAGGAAAAGCTACTAAAGTACCTGGATCTAAATATCCAGTTATAGCAGTTACGGTCCAAGTTTCACCAGCTACAGAATGAACAACTACTTCTTCTGCGAATTTACCGTTTCCTAAACAAGTACAAGGGTCAGCAATTGTAGCACCCCCAGAATTTGAGATAGTTGGCATTACTGTTGGATCATCATCAATAATAGTCAATATATGTTGAAATTGAGCACCCGGAGTTGCATTATAAAAATTCTGTAATCTCAAATCCAAAGTTTCATTGCCTTCAACAACAGCATCATCTACACCTGTAAAAGTAGTACATACTTGAGTACCATCGGGAGCATTAGCCGGGAAATTTACTACGAACGGAATCGTTGGAGTATAATCTGAAGCAGAAGCAGAGTTATTTACAACCACAATCTGTGCATGAGATGCGATATTAGTCGCTCCTGTTATTTCTACACATACATCTACTGTTCCACCGTTTTCTGCAATACTGGAAGAAGTTGTTGTATATTGAATTAGAGGTAAAGGATTGTAAGCAGTCCAAGAGATATCATCAACAATAATTTGTTTTGTAGTAGTATTTCTTAATTCTACAACTACATTTCCTGCGATATTTATTCCATTTACTGTAAAAATATGTTCATCGTAATCATCAAAAGGAGTTGATGTTCCTTTTGAAACACCATTAACAAATAGTTCAACTTGGCGATCTCCACCACCCGTAAAACCTTTATACAATTTTACAGTAAAATCAGCAATACCACCTGGAACACTAGCCGACGTTATTTTACTATTATCACTTGCTCTTCTCAATAATATTGCAGGGTGAGCAATAGTTGCTTGTGAATTGCCAGTTGACTGTCGTGATTCAATGTAAGACCAAGTAAATCCATCATCTCCAACAAAGCTACCATCAGAGTAACTATTGGTTAATGCCGAATTATCAAAGGATTCTGTTGCTTGTCCCCAACTCAAGATGGGCACCGAAAGCAGGATCATCATCCAAAAAAGTGTAAGTGTTTTTTTCATGGTAAAGTAATTTGTTAAATTGTAAAAAATAAGATTCATAAATTGAAATCAATCAATTTAAATATGTTGCTAATAATTGTTTTCGATTTGGATAAAAAAGAATAGGTCATCTTTTGGGTACAAAGACTAATTGTCAATCCCAAAAATAGAAATAACACTAATAAAACAATATTTTTTTTGTAAATCGGAATAGAGATGATTCTTCGATAAAACCGTATCAAAAGAATTCAATGCAAGATACTGCAAAATTAGACAATAAAAAAATATACTAGCAAAAAATACTAGTATATTTTAATATTTAATATAGATTTTACTTTTATCCTATGAAATTAACTATAAATTATTGTTTTGATAATAATTTACCAGTTAGGATAGAATTATTAAATGATAATTTGTAAATGTACAATCCTTCAGTAGGAAGATGGTTTTTATTAATTTCAATAAACATCATACCTTTTTCAAAACATTGGTTTTGTTGGTAAACAAGTTGTCCACTGGTATTAAACAATTGTAAATCTACATTCCCATCATTTGAGTTTTCAAAAAATATTCGAGTAGACTCCGAAAAGGGATTAGGAAATACTGAATTAACAAATGTTTTTGGATTTACAAATTGCAACTTCAAATTGAACGTTTCATTGTTTTGATACAGTTCAGCATCCATCATTCTTGATGAAATTGATAGTACATTTTCTAAAAGAGTATTGGATTTAGTAACAATTTTTATACTAAATAGAACATCATCAGGCTCCAACGAAATATGATCTCCATTCCAAGAGAAATAAACAATTCCATCATCACTTTCAAGATTATAATAATTTTCACTGATTGGCAAGACACCTTCATTTATATCTAAAATTTCAATTTCATCTTTGTTATAATTCAAAGCCATTTGAAATCCATCCATCTTCTGAAAATCTTTAAATCGAAAATCAATATTATAAGATTCATTTTCTGTCATTTGGAAATTATCAATGATAAAATTGGTATTATTCTGAGAACGTTGATCAATTTCACCATCTTTAAAAGTTGGAATTACATCTCCATTGACATCACCCGTTTTAACACCAATAAAATCAACAGTAGTATCTTCCGAGAAATTTTTTATAGGAAATAATTCTTGGATATTTTTTGAAAAAGGAGTTTGAATTGGATCAAAATCAGACTTAAAAAACGACCAACTTTTGCTTTTAGAAAATCTAGAATCAATTTTAAGCAATACCTTTCTTAGGGCGACAATATCCGACACATTGATTCGACCATCCCTAGTCACATCAGCCCCATATTTTAAAAGCGGATTAACAAAATCTTCACCAATCAAGACATAATTGACTAATGCAATTACATCAGACGTAGAAATACCTCGATAATGCTCCAAGTCATGTTGAACAAACAATGTATAGTTTTTTCCAAAATCCAAATCTTTAAATTTAAAATACCCATTGCTATTGGTCTTTGTTGTTTTAGTATTCCCTAAATTGACAGTTACATTTGGAATTGCATCTCCATTAATAGTTACAATTCTACCTTTAATATCGCCTATGGTATCATGAGAAGCGCAAAAATTTTGGTTATCCCCCACTATTAAAGAAGAAGTACAAGTTGCAATATTACCATGTTCATCTTCCACTTTTAATTCAAAACTAGAGATACCCAATTCCAAACAACAGAAAGTAAGAGAATCTGTAAAAATCCCTCCAATAATTCTAGCTTTAACGCTAGCTTCAACTATCGAATCTTCTGTTTCCAAATCGGTAGCATAATCCATCAAATCGCTAGCAGCAATCCTGATACAACCATTTTGATTTACATTGTAAGCCAAATTGGTTTTGCAAACAACATTAGGAGCAGTACCACTTTCCACATTAAACAGATGGGTACATTCTACCATATTACCACAAGCATCATTTACAGTCCATAATACGCTATGAGTACCAAGAGGAATATCACCTTCTATTACATTGTTTGAACGAACTCTATCAAAAACCCCATCATTATTAAAATCAATTTTATATTGAATTTCAACATCAGAACAATTGTCAAAGGCAAACAATTTGATATTCACTTCTCCAAGAATAAATGTTTGCTCAGAAGGACAAACAATATTAGGAGCAATGGTATCTGGTAAAATTTGGTAAGTACGAATTACATCTTCCGCTGCATTTCCGCATTCATCGGATAAAGACCATCTATAAACAATTTCATAACTTGCACAATCTTTTGGGCTATAAGGGTCAACACTTGGTATTACTTCTACTTGTCTACAATTGTCATCAGTTGCAGTTAAAATTTGTTGAATTTGAAGATCTCCAAAACAAGCTAAGTCAGGGATTGAATCAGGCATAAAATCAAAATGCGGAGCAGTAGTATCAGGTAACACATCAAAAGAAACGGTGATGTCATCGGCTCTATTCCCTGTGGAGTCAGCAAGAATCCACCGATAAGTCACAGGAAATCCATTGCATATATCTTCAATAAAAGGATCCACCCTTGCAGTCAAAATTGGAGTACCACACTCATCGGTACCCGTTAAAACTTCTTGCTCAGGTAACATTCCTTCATAACATACAATATCAGGAATTGAATCAGGAAAACTAGTAAATTTTGGAGGAATAATATCTCTAACCGTTACATAAGCATAACAAACATCAAAATTATTATTCAAATCATATACTTTTACTTCCACAGAATCCCCTGGAATACTTGAACAATCAAACTTATTCGGTGTACAAACCACTTTTTTGAACCCTTGAGGCGTAATACTTCCTTGAGACAAAGCAACTTTATTGGTTGCAGTCAAAGTATATTTCCCATTGCTATCCAATGCAATTGTTATATTATGGCATACCGCCGTCACAAAAGGACTTTGTGCATATACCTTTGAGAATGATATAAGAAAAAGAATCAATAATAGGTTTCCAAAAATCTTTCTAAAATTTGTGTAAAATTTAGTTTTCATAGCTGTTGTTTAAAAAAGGAAATAGTAATCTAATTTTTAAAAAACTCTAAAACTAACCCACACTTCACAACATCAAACCAAGACAAGTTTGTTTAGAGATGTAGGTTTTTGGAAAGGAACAAAGACTAAATTCAACAAAAAAGTTGAAATAGTTATAGTTTTCTGTGTACAATATACAGTTTATTTCGGAAAAAATCCAACATTTAACAAAAAACAATTTATTTTAAAGGTAATAAAGCCAAAAAAGCATTCATCAAAGAATTGATAAATGCTTTTTTACAATTTTGCCAAATAAAACTTCAAAAAATCCTGTGGTCAAAAAACAATTTTTAGTCGATAATTTTTACATTTTTATTATCCAATCGAGTAATTTTTATTTCTGTTCTACGATTTTGTTGATGTTGTTGCTCACTACAAGGAACTCCATCACCACAATCATTAGTCAAAACATTTTCACCATAACCTATTGCCTTTAATCGGCTTTGATCAATACCTTTCTTGATTAAATAACTTACTGCAGCACTAGCTCTTCGAGAAGAAAGATCTTGATTATATTCCGCCGCCCCTCTTGAATCCGTATGAGAACCCAATTCAATTTCCAAACTAGGATATGTGTTTAATAAATCCACCAAATGATCTAATTCCACTTGTGCATCAGAGCGAATTGCGGCAGCATTATAATCATAATACAATTTATCCAATCGAATTACTTGACCAACTTTCAAAGTTTCTTTATTTCCAGTTATTTTTTCAACAATTGCCGCTGCTGGTTTAGAAATAATAGTTTTAGTAGTAGGCTTAGAAACTAAAGATAATTTTGACTCTATGACTTGCGATCTACAATCTCCAGTTTTCGTTGAAATTACTATTTTTCTAGTAATCATATTCTTTTTTGAACCTTCAATTTCAAAATCACATCCACACTCCATAAAGTAATTAAATTTTCCATTTCGATCCGTTTTCACTTTAGAAACCTTACCATTACATAAATTAGTAATCTTCACAACGCCTCCAGTCAAAGGATCATTTGATTTTGAATTCAACATAGAGCCAGTAAAATTTGCACCCCAAACTTTGTCCATATCAACTTCAAAAGCTTTGCCTTTCAAGACCATCAACTCTACAGAAGAAACCGTTTTCACAACTGATTGATAGCCATCTTTTTGAAATTCAATTCGGTATTCATCGGGTATTTTGACACTAATACTAGCGACACCCTTTCTATCCGTTTTATACGTTACATTTTCCATTCCCTCCATAGGCTTTACAATTACGACCACTTGATTGATAGGTTTTGCAGTATTTTTATCCAAAACAACTACAGGAACATCAAAAGGTTTTTCATCGACAACTTTGAAGAAATTAACGGGTTCTTCCGAGTTCCAATTATAGATATCGTCTTTTCCTAATCCACCAGATCTATTGGTAGTTATGAATCCCTTTTGATGATTAGCATCCATATTAAAACCAAAATCATCTTTATTACTATTAAAAGGTTTTCCGATATTGGTTCTTTTCTCCCAAGAAGTTTCATCAATATTATCTGCCTTTTTAACAGCATATACATCCAAGCCACCAAAACCTTCATGACCATTGGATGCAAAGTAAAGAACATTGTCTTCTCCTATTTGTGGGAATAATTCATTTTCACTTGAATTAACAGTATTTCCAAGATTTACGGGTTCTATCCATTTGCCATTATCCATTACAGCCACCCAAATATCCATACCACCAAATCCACCTGGTCTATCAGAAGCAAAATAAAGACGTGTTCCATCAAGAGATAAAGTAGGATGACAATTACTATATTCATGGCTATTGAAAGGCAACTCCTTTTTATTCCCCCAAACACCAGCGCTAGTTATAGTTGAACTGTACAATTTCAAATTAACTTCATCCGCTTCACTTTTACCCGTTTCATCATTTCTAGAAAAATACATCACTGTTCCCCCCTGATTAAAAGTAGCAACACCATCATGGAATTTACGATTCGAATTTCCTTTAAGAGCTATTGGCGCAGTAAAAAAACCATTTTCATCTTTTTTAGAAAAAAATAAATCTGTGAAGTTATCCTTTGTCCATAAGTCCCAATGCTTAGAAATTCTTTTTTTCAATCCTCTTGAAGAAGTAAAGACAATACCATCTTTATAAGGAACGGGGCTAAAATCAAGGCTTTCCGAATTTAAGGCCTTAACATTTATCAAATCAATATTTCTTGATTGAAATTTTGGTAATTCTTCACAACTTTCAATAAAATTCACTTTTTTAGCTTCTTCCCTATTATTGGATGCATAAACATTGAACCATTTGATAGCTTCTTCACATTTATTATTACTTAAGAGCGCTTGCGCATAATATAATATTTTTATATCTTTTTGAGCTTCTTTCACAAACATAGCATACCAAAATTCAGCATTTTCAGAATCACCATTTAAACGATAACTATCCGCAATCATATTCATGTGACTCTTGGTTAATCTCCCTTTTTTATTCAGGTCACTATACATGTCGATGGATGCTTTATAGCCTAAATGTTTGTACAACTTAGTTGCTTTTTTCACTCTTGCCCCTGACACTACTTCTTTTATTTCAAAGATTGTAGTATCTGTATCCATATTTATTGGAAGCTGTGCATTTACAATTGACATTGTAAAAACCAACAATCCTAATATTAATAATTTATTTTTCATTGTCATTAATTATATATTCAAAAAGATGGATATTTTTAAAAGTATCTAAGATTTTTCACTCGAGTATTATCATAAATAAATGAGTACTCCACCAAAAATTCAAAACTACCCGTTGTGTAATCTTTCAATTCGGAAAGTGTAAAATCTGCTACAATTGCAGCTTTTATTTGCTTTGTAATTTGATAAGCAACAACACCATCAAACGAATCACCTAGTCTATAAGAAGCTCCAACCCAAAAAGCATCCATAAAAATAAAGTTTGCATTTACTTCTACTTCAAAAGGAGCGTTAGGATTATAACTAATCAGTGCAGCAGGCTTAAATTTTATATTATCATTTACTTTAATAACGGCTCCCCCCATCAAATAGAAATTTCTATTATTGACGACTGCCCCCAAATTAGTGTATAAGGCATTTTTCATTACTTGCGGAACAGAAAGCCCTACATAATAATTGTCATGCGCATAATAAACCCCCATTCCAAAATTAGGTTGAACCTTAGAAGTTGTAGTTGCTTGTACCAATCGATCATTTTGATCAATCGCGTCTGCCTTTGTCCAATCAATAGCCCCATGTTCTAAACGACCCATTAGTCCTAGAGATAAAGTAGCACCATTAGACAAAGGGAGTCGATAATTGTAAGACAGATTAACATAATTGAAATTCATCATTCCAACTTGGTCCGAAATTATACTTAGTCCAGCCCCCGCCCGTTGTTTAAAAAAAGGAGTATGTGCATAAATACTAGCGGTTTTAGGAGCGCCATTTATACCTGACCATTGATTTCTGTAATCTGCACCTATTGTCAATACTTCACGACTACCAGCGTAAGCAGGGTTGTATGCCAATTTATTGAACATAAAAGTGGAATACTGTGGAGCATGCTGAGCGACTGCGATGAATCCCAAACACATAAAACCTATTGCAAAAAATATATTTTTCATAAAATTAAAATTTTCAATTAAATTATTCATAAATTCAAGAGATGTAGCCGTTACATATAGCAACATCTTAAAATGAATAAAAAACTATCTTAAAATTGAGATATACCCTGTCATCGGAGTGGAATCTAAATTATATCGTTTGAAGATGTAATAATAAGTACCAGATGGAAGTTTATCACCTTTCAATTGCCCATTCCAATCATTCAAATAAGGAGCTGCTTCAAAGATTTTATCTCCCCATCTATTAAAAATAACTAAATGATTTTCGGGTAGAACAGGAGCACAATCAATCTTTAAAAAATCATTGGATTGATCTCCGTTAGGAGTAATTAAATTAGGAATATTACAAATATTAGGATCGATATTATTTTGAATTCTTATTCTTACTTTTGCCAATTCTTGTTGACCACAAAAGACATTGGTCATAGAATAAACAAACAAATCTTCCCCGAAATATCCTTCTTCAGGAATATATTTAAAGCTTCCATTTGATGCTATTGAGACAGTTCCATGCTCAGGAGCAATATAAATTCCATAATTTACTGTTTCCACATTTCCAATAAAATCATTACCCGTAACGCTTTCATCAATAGTATCACCCACAATAACTGTAAAGCTATCATCTTCAGGCAGTACCATATCAAACACCTTAATTTTCATAGTATCTTGCGAAAATTCACCACAAGCATCATCTACCAGTTTCCAAATCAAAATATTTTCACCATTAGCAAGTCCTGAGACCACTGTCCCTGGGCTTGATTCTGACAGGATTTCCCCTTCATTTAGTACTTCCCAATACCCCGTAGATTCCGTTGGAACTTCAGCACTAATTGTTACTTGATTTGGACTACAAGACTCCCAATAATCATCATAAATAGTAGCTACTTCATCAGGAATATCTTTCACTAAAACATGGATGGTATCTACAGAATAATCAATACAATCCCCATCAGAAAGCGTCCAAACAAAAGCATATTCCCCTAAAGACAAATCACTAATTTCAGTATTTGAATTATTGGGATTCGAAATCACAACATCAGTTCCAGAGATCTGTTCCCATTGTCCTGTACCAATAGTGGGTTGAGTAGCATTTAAAATCACATTATCTACATCAGAAATACAAATTTTGCGATCATCTTCTGTTTTGGCAATTTCATTAGCTTCTCCAACATTTAAAGTCAGCGTATCCGAGTCAAGCCCTATACAAGACTCATAGTCAATAGTCCAAACAAAATGATAAACCCCTTCCGAAAGCCCCGAAACAGATGTTGTATCACTGGTTACATCATTGATATTTCCGCCATCGATTGCAGTCCAGTATCCAGAACCATTTGTTAAAGGTTGAGCAGTTAGAAGGAAAGAACTTTCATTACAGATTCGATTGTCCTCCCCCACCAAAGCAATAACATCATCGGGCACATCATTCACCACTACTACTACATTTTCGGATTCAATCCCCATACATCCAGAAGAAGAAACAACTACAGAATAATTTCCTGATTGTGAAGAAGTCAATGCATTCAACATCAAAGATGGTTCATTTGTCGTTTCGATTTGATTTCCATTGTAATACCAAACATATTCAATAGTTTCAGTAGAATCTATATCAATTGGATTAGAAATATTCAATTCTAAATTTAAGCCTTCACAAATGACTAAAGAATTGTCATCTATAATAGGTTGAATCATTGTTTGGTTGACAACAAATACTTCCGTGTTCGCTTCAGGAATTTCGCAACCATTGATTGTTCCTTTCACAAAATAACTTCCTTCATTTTCTTTTTGAATTTCATTAAATATTAATGAAATACCTTCATTCAATAAATTATCATTTGCATCAAACCATTGATATAAAACTTCTGGATTTGGATTTATTATTGACAATTCAATATTTTCACCTTCACAAATCGGAGTCAATTCACTTGTAATATTTAAAATATTCGTTTCAATATTTGATTGAATCATTTCCACTTCAACCTCAGCCGAAACATCCGAAGTACAAGCACTAGACTCCACAAGAACGCTATATTTACCATCAATAGAAGAATTGATATTCAAAAAAGGAACATTTGTAGTATCAAGAGGAATACCATTCTTCAACCATTGATAAACAACATCTCCAGAAATAGAATCTGTTCTAATTTCTAAGTTACCCCCTTCACAAATAACATTTTCACTAGCAAAAATTGCAGGACTTGAAGTAGGTTGAACGGCTACTTCTACATTCATCGGATCTGATAAACAACCTTCAAGCGATTCCAATTGTATCTGATAAGTTCCAGATTGATTTAAGGAAATATTATTAATTATTGTATTAAATTCAGACATACTAGAACCCGAAAATTCAAAATTATTAGGACCTGTCCATGTAAAAGTCACAGGATCTAATGTATCCACAATTTCAGCGGACAATACAACCACATCACCTTCACAGTATAAACCATCATCAGAAACTGAAGCAATTTCAGGATTAGGATACAATGAAACTTCTACCATATCCGAATCCGTGGATGCACACCCTTCTATTTGCATTGTCAGTTGCACATTAATAGTTTCATCAATATTATTAATATCCACAAATGGAATTGTAGATATTTCTTCATTATTATTTAAATTCACCCATGAATAAGAAGCTCCATTCACTGGATTTGCAGCCAATAACACATTTGATCCCTGACAAACTGCAGTGTCAGGTACAATAATATTTGCTTCCACCAAAGGTGTAATTACGACATCCACAGCATTAGAAACATCAGAAGGACAATTTCCAACATAAGCCAAAACGGTATATGGAGAAACCGCTTTTAAGTCATCCGTTTTTAAGATATGATCTCCTGAAGTAAACAAAGGTAATAAATCCCCATTTCCATTTTTCCAAATAAAAACAATTTCATTATTAGGGAAAGCATTTTCAATAGAAGAAGGATCTTCTAAAGAAAGGATAATATCTTCTCCTTCACACACAGGGTTATTAACCAATAAAACAGGTGTTTCAATTACAATTGCACAATCAGAATCTAAATAATTTGGAATACCATCACCATCAGAATCTGGGCAATTTACACCATCAGGACACTCATTGGTATCAGATAATCCATCTCCATCACTATCCGTATCCAAGTAGTTTGGAATGCCATCCCCATCGGTATCAGGACATTCATACCCATCTGGACATTCAAATCGATCAGAAAGACCATCATTATCAGAATCTAAATCATCAATATCAGGTAAGTCATCATTATCCGTATCTAAACAATCTGCACTATCTCCATCAGGACATTCATACTGATCTTCAATCCCATCTCCATCTCTATCCACATCTTGAAAATCCTTTTTACCATCATTATCTAGATCCCTACACGGACTCCCACCAGGGCACTCATTTGAATCCGAAAGACCGTCATTATCACTATCCAATTCCATAGAATCAGGGATTCCATCTCCATCAGTATCAGGAGTTGGGTTATCATTTGCCGCTACGGGATTTCCGTTACTATCCACAGGTTCATCATCGCCCCCAACTTCACCATTTCCATTATAATCTTCATTTCCTCCTTCAATCACATCATGAATCCCATCCGCATCACTATCCAAATTTCTAAAATCATAAATACCATCATTATCCGTATCTTGAGGTTTTCCGTCAGATAATAATATTCCATTAAGAATAGCCTGCCCATCAATATTTATTTCAGCTTGTCCTAATCCAATAATGATGGCATTATTGGATTAGGACAAGCTGAAATAAATATTGATGGGCAGGCTATTCTTAATGGAATATTATTATCTGACGGAAAACCTCAAGATACGGATAATGATGGTATT